>JAIXSW010000150.1 GCA_027484495.1 Gammaproteobacteria bacterium | reverse complement strand
GGCCGCCTGATGGACGCCGGTCAGCTGCCGGTTGAAACCATCAGCCTGATTAAACGCAATTCCTGCGGCAAAGCGCTGGAAATTGCCCGTATTGCCCGCGATATGCACGGCGGCAACGGCATCGCTGATGAATACCATGTGATCCGCCACGTGATGAACTTAGAAGCAGTCAACACCTACGAAGGCACGCACGACGTGCACGCACTGATTTTGGGGCGTGCTATTACCGGGTTGCAGGCGTTTTTCTGATCTTTTTTGATTTTTTGAAAGACTGGTGAGCTGTAAAAACGCGGTTTTGCAAATCTCAATGCAGATAACGCGACTATAGAGCGGTGTGGGATTTGTAAAAGCAGACCCTCTGCGGCAGGGACGCCGCAGAGGAGCCCCCATGGATGGGTTTACGGCGTGTCTGCGTTACAAACCCGCCACCGCTTTGCTCCGGACTCGGCTCCCAGTGATAGCTTTGGCAAATAAAATAATAAAACCAAGGACTTCCGATGAGCCAGCAAGAATTCCATCCGTGGGCAGTCAGCTACCTGCAACGCGTGCGTGACGGCCGCTTACCAACTCCGGTCTCCAGCGCCGACCATCTACCAACGCCAGTGCTGGCGCAAATCTTTCAGTCGATGCTGCAAAGCCGGCTGCTCGATTTACGCTCGCGCCTGTTACAGGCCAAAGGCCAGAGTTTTTACACCATCGGCAGTAGCGGGCACGAAGCCAATGCGGTGGTGGCGCATGTGTTAAACCGCACCGATCCGGCGTTTTTGCACTATCGCAGCGGTGCCTTTTTTGTCGAGCGCAGCAAGCAATTAAACGGCAGCACGCCGCTGTATGACATGCTGCTGAGTTTCGCCGCATCGAGCGACGACCCGATCTCCGGCGGCCGCCACAAGGTGTTAGGCAGTTTGCCGCTCTGTGTGCCGCCACAAACCTCGACCATTGCCTCGCATTTACCCAAAGCGGTCGCGACTGGTTTTGCCATCGATTTATCCGAGCGTTTGGGCATCGACGGCAACTGGCCGCATGGCGCTATTGCGGTGTGTAGCTTTGGCGATGCCTCGGCCAATCATTCCACCGCGCAGGGCGCGATTAATGCCGCCTGCTGGGCCGATTACCAACATGTGCCGGTGCCGGTACTGTTTTTGTGTGAAGACAATGGCTTAGGCATTTCGACACCAACGCCTTGCGGCTGGATTGCGCATAGTTTGTCGCCGCATATGCAAACCTTCACCGCCGATTCGCGCGATTTGGGCGATGTGTACAGCGCGGCGCAGGCGGCGGTCGAGTTTGTTCGTAGCAAACGCAAACCGGCGCTCTTACATTTAAAAACCTACCGGCTGTTTGGCCACGCCGGTGCCGATGCCGAAGTGGCGTATCGGAAAAAAGAACAAATCGAAGGCGAACTGGAGCAAGACCCGCTGCTGTACGCCACCGCGTTGCTGCTAAGCCGCGGCGTCGAAACCGCTGAGCAGCTGGCGGCGCAGATTGCTCATCTGGACCAGCAAATTGCCCGCGTCGCTTTTGAAGCCACGCAAAGACCGAAGCTGCCGGATGCGGCCGCAGTGATGAAATCCATCGTGCCGCCACCGAGTGGCAAGCCGTTGCTGCCTCTGGCAGATCGCAGCACAGCGCTTGGTTTTGATAAACATAACCTCGGCAAGCCGCAGCATATGGCGAAGCTGATTAACTGGACGCTGCACGAGATTTTCGCCCGCTATCCAACGGCGGTGATGATGGGCGAAGACGTCGGTAAAAAAGGTGGCGTCTATGGCGTGACGCAGCAATTGGTGCAGCAATATGGCCCGAACCGCGTCATTAACACGCTTTTGGATGAACAAAGTATTTTGGGCCTCGGTATTGGTGCGGCGCAGCAGGGCTTGCTGGCCATGCCGGAAATTCAGTTCCTGGCTTATGTGCATAACGCCGAAGACCAAATCCGCGGCGAAGCGGCGACGCTGCCGTTTTTCTCCAATGGCCAATACCAAAACCCGATGGTGGTGCGTATTGCCGGCCTTGCCTATCAGCGCGGTTTTGGTGGTCATTTCCACAATGACAACAGCTTTGCCGTATTCCGCGACATTCCGGGCCTGCTGCTAATTTGCCCGTCGAATGGGGCAGACGCCGCGTTATTGCTGCGTCAGGCCGTCGAGCTGGCGTATCGCGACAACCGTTTAGTGGTGTTTTTAGAGCCGATTGCGCTTTATATGACGCGCGATTTACATGCACCCGGCGATAACGGCTGGACCTTTGAATTGCCAGCGCCCGATGCGGCGTTGCCAGAATTTGGCACGCCTGCTGTGGTGGAAGCTGATGCGACTGCAGCAGCCGATTTAGTGATAGTCAGCTACGCCAACGGCTTTTATCTGTCGCGCCAGGCACAACAGGAACTGGCGGCACAGGGCATTCGCGCCCGCGTGCTGGATATCCGCTATTTAGTGCCGCTGCATGCCGACAAAATCGCTGCCGCGATTGGCGATTGCCGCAAAGTGCTGATTGTTGATGAATGCCGCAAACGCGGTAGCCTCAGTGAGGAGTTGTTTACCGCGCTACACGAGCTTCAGCCAAACCGCTATCACATCAGCCGGCTTTGCGCCGAAGACAGTTTTATCCCGCTTGGCGCTGCGGCTTATCACGTGTTGCCGTCAAAAGGCGCCATTGTTGAGGCAGCGTTAAAGTTGCATGGAGCAGAAAAATGAGCAAAAAAACTGCGGTAGTGATTTGCCCGGGCCGGGGCACTTATCAGAAAAATGAATTTGGTTGTTTAAAGCCGTTTTACGACAGCACGTTATTAAATCAAATCGACCGGGTGCGGGCGCAGCTTGGGCTGGAAACCGTGTCTGCGCTCGACAGCGCCGACAAATACCTGCCAGCGCGCCATCAGTTACCGGTTAATAACGCCGCGCTGATTTATGCCGCCGGCCTCTGCCAGTTTAACGCCATCAACCCGGGCGAGTATGAAGTGGTGGCCGTCACCGGCAATTCGATGGGCTGGTACACCGCGCTGAGCTGTGCCGGTGTGTGGGATGTCGACAGCGGCACGGAGATCATGTCGGCGATGGCGGGCTTAACCGCCAACTGCAAAGGCATCAACGGCGATACCGGTGGCCAGCTGATTTACCCGGTACTGAACGAACTTTGGCAACCGGATGCAACGCGCTTAGCAGCAGTGGCGGCGGCGCTGAACATCCCCGGCATGTACCGCTCGATTCAGTATGGCGGTTATGCGGTGCTGTCCGGCACTACACCAGCGGTGAAGCAGGCCTTAGCGCAGTTACCGCCGGTCGACGAGCGCTTCCCGATGCAACTGGCTGGCCATAGCGCCTTTCACAGCCCGCTGATGCAGGATGCGTCCGATCAGGCATTAGCCCGCTTTGACGCCAGCTATTTTAATCAGCCGAAACTGCCGCTGATTGACGGGCAAGGCCACATCTGGCCGGATTTACCAGTGAACCCGGAGCTGCTCAGGTATTACACCTTCCAAAGCCAGGTTAGCAGCGATTACGACTTTAAAACCGCAGTGCAAGTGGCGGTGCGCGAATTCGCGCCGGACCAGCTGATTCTGCTTGGCCCCGGTACCGCACTTGGCGGCGCCGTGGCGCAAAGCCTGATTGAAATCAACTGGCACGGCTTGAGCTGCAAAGCCGACTTTGTTGCACTGCAAGAGAGCGCTTCGCCGTTTTTGCTGCAGTTATAGTGGGAGCAAGCTGCGCGGGCCTACGGTCTTGAGCTGACCGTAGGTACGCGCAAGCGAAGCCCGCTGGGCGTCACACGCCGTAGATTTTGAGTAGGCCTCTCGCCTACCCATCCAATTCAAACCGAACCACCATCCCCACCATGCAACAATAAACTCAACGGGCTTTTGACTGCGTTACCGCCCCGGCTTAATACATGGGTATAAATCTGCGTGGTTTTCACATCGCTATGACCGAGCTGTTCCTGCACGGTGCGGATATCGGCGCCGGATTCTAATAAGTGCGTCGCAAATGAGTGTCTAAGGGTGTGGCAAGTGACGTTTTTGCCAATCCCGGCTTTTTTCGCGGCAATTTTGATGGCCTGCCGGACGCAGGATTCGTCGAGATGATGCCGGCGGATGCAGTTTGCTTGTGGATCTTTACTCAGTTGCCCGGACGGGAATAAATAGTGCCAGGTGAGCTCCTTTGGCGCGGCTGGATATTTTAACGCGAGCGCAAAGGGCAGCCATACCCCGGCATAGACTGGGTTCTGTAAATCAGCCTGCCAGAATAATTGCACGGCCGTGATTTGCTGCTTCAAGCTGGGGGTGAGCTCCATCGCCAGTGTCACCCGCCGGTTTTTATTGCCTTTGCCTTGCCACACCATCACCGACAAATAGTCAAAATCGATGTCTTTGACGCGCAGCCGCACCGCCTCCATCAAGCGCAAACCACTGCCGTACATCAATTGGGCCAATAATTTGTATTTGGGTTCTATCCAACGAAACAAAGCGGCAACCTCGGGGCGCGTCAGCACCACAGGTAACTTCTGCGGTGTTTTGGCAGGATTAAAATTGAGCTGTAGCGACAAGGGGCGTTGCACGATATGGCGATACAAAAAGGCGAGGGCGTTTAAGGCAGTGGCCTGCGTTTTAAAAGCGACATGCCGCTCAACTGCCAACCAGGTTAAAAATGCTTCCACTTCCGGTTCTGCCAGCTGCGCCGGATGCCGTTTCTTGTGAAACAGGATAAAAAACTTAATCCAATGCAGATAGGTATCAATGGTGCGCTTGGCGTAGCGCCGCGCCATCATGTAGTCGCGGACTTGAGTTAAAAACATCGATGCCATGACGGTTCCTTGTCGTTAGAGAAAACAAGACTGTAGAATGTAAATTAAGTGTTATCAAATAACTTGGCGGGTTTATCCTCGCTTTGCACCGCCCATCACAAAACCCGAGCAGCCAAAGGCTTGAGATTGATGAATTTTTACGGTAGCGTTGCAGGATGTTAAAAAAACTCAAAAGGGTTACCCCTGCTTAAAAGCGTGGTTTTTCCTTTTGATGAAATTGTTAGGTATCGCTAGCATGGAAAAATTTGAAATCTGGGATGTAATGTCTTACGCATGGACAGAAATCGGACTTGAAGAAAATGATTATCCTGAATATGCAATTAAAGTTCATGCAAAGTGTCAAGATTGGAATATTGTTAATCGTGTAATAATTAGAGATGTTTGTGGTTCTTTTGCATTTGATAGTTTTTTGTTAATTCCGTGCATGTTATGGGTGTTAATGCCAGATTGGGGCTATGACAAAGAGCATATAGAGAAGCGTATAGCTAAATGGTATTCCAAGCCTTATTGGGTT
>JAIXSW010000373.1 GCA_027484495.1 Gammaproteobacteria bacterium | reverse complement strand
GCGCCGGTATTCGCTCAGCAGGCACAGGCTGATGGCGCGCAACAAAAAGAACAACAAGTCGAAGTGATTCAGGTTCGTGGTATCCGTGCCAGTACTGCCGCAGCAATTAACACCAAACGTTTTGGTACTTCACAGGTAGACGGTATCACGGCGCAAGATATCGGTAAGTTACCGGACGTGACTATTGCAGATTCTCTGCAACGGATCACCGGTGTACAGATTGAACGTGTGGCTGGTGAAGGTGGTCCGGTGGCGATCCGTGGTTTACCACAAATCGATACCACACTGAACGGCGAAGTATTTTTAAGCGCGACGACGATTGACTCTTCGCGTGCCGACTACGGCGATCTGCCATCACAACTGTTTTCTGGTGTAGATGTATTTAAATCAGGTGAAGCCAAACAAAGCGCCAAAGGCATTTCAGGTTCCATCGATTTAAGAACCCGTCGCCCGTTTGATATGGAAGAAGGTTTCACTTTTGCCGGTGGTGCTGAAGCGACCCGTGGTTCAATCAGCAAAGAAAATGACCCTTCAGTCAACGGCCTGTTTTCATTCCGTGAAGACAAATGGGGCGTGTTAGTCTCTGCTGTTACGTCAGAAGCGAATCTGGCGACTGACTACAACGGTTACTTCGATACTTCTGAAAACGGTGGTATCGGTGCAGCAAACAACAACTTTACCTGGGGTGCCAACCCACGTGGTGACAAAGTCCGTCACGTCGTACCACAAGGTTTTGCTGCTTTTAACAAGCAGGAAGAGCGTGATCGTAATGCATTCCAGGCCTCTTTCCAGGCTGAAGTTGCCAACGGTTTTGAACTGATCGCGGATTACTTCTATACCGATCAGGAACGTTTTAACGCCCGCAGTGGTTTCTCACAAAACAACCGCTGGTACACCTTCAACGACTACGCATTCCCAACTGCCAATGGTCGTACCGGTGATACCTTCAAAGATAAAGACGGCAATGCATGGGAAGCAGTCAATGCATTCCAACTGCGTCCATGGCGTATGCAGTCATTCACTCAGGTGAATATCAACGAAGAAAAATCTCGTAACCTGAACCTGCAACTGAAAATCGATCAGGGCGGCCCGCTGAAAGGCGACATCCGCGTGACGCGCGCTGACGCATCTCACTCGATGCGCCACGGTTACGGTGAAGGCGATATGCTGAGCATCGACAAAGGCACCCTGGTCACAGGTCCTGGTCAGTTCTCACAAGGTGCTAACTGTAAAAACGGTGAAGCGATTGTTGGTGTGAACGGTGGCTGTTTCGCCCGTTTCTCACCAGGTGGCATCGAAGACAACAAATTCCTGCTGACTTATGACGCGTCAGGCAAACACCCGGTATTTGGTGGTTTTGATCAAATCGTTAATGGTGGCGCCGGTGCCCGCAGCGTTGCGGCCTATATGGCAGATCTGAATTCTTACCACATCGGTGCATTCTCTTCTGAAGGCAACACCGACACTAACGGCGAAATCAATACCGTCAGCACCAAATGGAACTATGAGTTCCAGGAAGGCTTCGTTAAGAGCGTCGATTTCGGTATCCGCGCGCTGGAGCGTTCAGTTGATCGTGCTGACTTCACTTACACGTCAGATTTCGGTAATGGCTGTGATATCGCACAGTGGAAAGCGGTGGATCAGTACATCAACTCAGCAGGTTGTGAAGGCAATCCTGCAGCGGGTGAGAAACTGAAAGTTGATACCGTGTTTGATGGTAAAGTAATCAAAGCGGGCACCTGGATGCCTTACACCCTGTTAGGCCCAACGCGTCTGGATAAATACACCTCAGTGTCTTATCAGACTAACTTTGGTGGTGTACAGGGTATTCCTGGCGTTTGGGTGATTGACCCAAGCAACTTCCGTGACCCACGTGCATTCCACGAAAAAACTTTCGGCAACGTCAAGCGCGTTGAAAACGCCGGCGCCAGCTATGATGTTGGTCTGGACGAGTTCAACTACTTCGCACAAGCCAACTTCGAACAAGGCATTGTTAGCGGTAACTTCGGTATCAAAGTGATCGAAACCGAACTGTACGTCAAACAAAACCTGACCGGTCAAAACTTACCACACAGCGGCCTGGCACCAGATGCCGGTGACGCCGTGACAACACGCACCTTCACTGACTACCTGCCATCATTAAACGTGAATGTTGAAGCAGCAGAAGATGTGATTCTGCGTGGTGCTTTCTCGAAAAACATGCAACCGCTCGACCTGATGGTCTGGGGTGGTGGTAAGTCAGTTGGTATGACCATCGACGGCAGCTGTAACTGTCTGCGGGTTCGTAACGGTAACCTGACCGGTAACCCAAGCCTGAATCCATGGCGTTCAGACAACTTCTCGTTGTCAGCTGAATACTACATGGGCAGCGCTTCAATGGCCTATGTCTCTACTTACAAAATCGACATCGAAAGCTTCACGAAGAGCGGCGAAATCATGGTTGATGAGCCGGATCTGGACGGTGTGAAACGTGGTCCATGGCCATTCACCACACAAGTGCAGGGTGACGGCGGTAACGTGACAGGCGTTGAGATCGGTGGTCGTCTGGCACTGAACGACGTGCTGGATGAAGGCAGCTTCCTGTCGCACTTCGGTTTAGATGCGAACTACACGCTGAGCAAATCGAAACAAGACAAAAAAGATGTACTGGGTAAAGAGTTACCATTCCCAGGCATGTCAGAAGATACCTACAACTTTGTTGTATGGTACGAGCAGGGTGGTTTCTCAACTCGTCTGGCATGGAACTCACGCAGCCCACGTCTGATCACTCAGGGTGGCGATGCTGTTGGCGGACAATCGCTGTATCAGGACACCTATTCACAGTTAGATCTGAGCGTGTCGTATGATTACGACGACATGACCAGCTTCTACGTGAACGGTTCAAACATCACTGAAGAATTCCAGCAAACTTACCTGGAATTCGAAAGCCAAAAAGCATTCCAGAACGTGTATGAAGCACGCTGGACTGCCGGTGTACGTGTGAAGTTCTAAGCGCAGTTAATTGCTAAAAAATAAAACCGTCGCAGCCTCTGCGGCGGTTTTTTTTCAGCAGAAACTGCAATAAGGTAGCACTGGCAAGTGCAGCGAATTCACAGCAGACAGAGCAGCAATAATGATGCAAAAAACTACAATAAAAACCATTGTGATTGTCGGTGGCGGCACGGCCGGCTGGATGTGCGCCGCGGCACTTTGTCAGCATTTCAGCGCCCAACAATTCCGCAATCAACCGGTAAAGATCCGGCTGATTGAATCATCGGAACTGGGCACCGTCGGTGTGGGTGAATCGACGATCCCTAGTATCCGCCGCTTTTACGCCCGGCTCGGCCTGACCGATCCGCAAGTGATCGCAGCGACTAAAGCAACATGTAAACTCGGTATCGAATTTAGGAACTGGCGCACTGTGGGCAGCAGTTTTATCCACCCGTTTGGTCTGTTTGGCCAGCCGGTGCAGGACGTGCCTTTTATTCATTGTTATCTCAAAGCGCAGCAGCTGGGTGACAACACTCCGTTGGCGGCCTATTCGCTCGGCGTGAATATGGCACTGCAGAACAAATTTTGTTTACCGGCGCCGCAACCGCAGTCGATGCTGAGTAGTTTTGACTGGGCACTGCATTTCGATGCCTCGCGCT
>JAIXSW010000103.1 GCA_027484495.1 Gammaproteobacteria bacterium | reverse complement strand
GAACTTCCATAACCGATTCTCTTAAAGTGTGGCTGTCCTGCATTACTTCGCAAAGTAAATTCCTTTTATCAGAACTTCCATAACCGATTCTCTTAAAGTGTGGCTGTCCTGCATTACTTACTGCATTACTTCAACGGGTGTTTGGCTTTGTAGTTGTTTTCATTGTTTTTTCGAGTAATTGAAAAGCAAATCTAACTACTGCAGCAGGCTTTCGAGCGGAACCGGGCGAGCGCTTTTTATCACTGACTGCGTCAGTGCCCCTTCGGGCCGGCCTTTGGCCGTTCAAATGGCTTTGCCATTTGTGGTTACTTTTTATCGCGATAAAAAGTAACTCGCCCATCGGGCGAAACAGCCGCCTGCAGGGCAAAGAACTCGCGTTAGCGAAGGAGCCATCCGCAGGATCAATGTCTGCAACTGGCACAAAGTGTCGATACAAATGAATTTTCAAAACTCCGGCATGCCGTAGAGCACCCTACAGATCTGCGAGACCTGGTCCGCGGGACCCGGGAGTATTCACGGCGTGTATGTGACGCTCCGTCTGTTGTTGATCGTGCCGTTTGCTACGGATTTATTTCCTTCTCTGGACATGCATGGGATGAAAGTGGCTGTGCTTGGAGATTTTGGCGTCTTGTTGTCCTTAAATGGACGCGGATTGCTGTACCAAAGACATGCTGATGCATGCCAGTTTAAACTGGTACAGTGCTGTGGAATACATGCCGCCACTGCTGCGGTGCGATTTTAAACCGCTGCCGGAAATGATGCCGGAAACTTTCAACGCTACCAAAGCCGGTCAGTTCAGCCACCCGTTCAATCGGTTGCACCGTATGTTCTAACAATTGCTGCGCCAAATTTAGCCGCTCAGCAATCAGCCACTGCGTGACCGTAGTCCCGGTTAACTGCCGAAACTGCCGGGTTAAACTGCGTCGGCTCATCGCAGCTGCCGCCGCTAGTGAGTCGAGCGTATATTGTTTTTCAAGCTGACCGCGCACTGTTTGCAAGAGTAAACTAAGTCTGTCATGACCAGCGGTTTGCGGCAGTGGGTGTTCAATGTATTGCGCTTGCCCACCATCCCGATGCGGCGGGACCACTAAACGCCTGGCGACCTGATTAGCTAATGTGGCGCCGAGCCTGTTACGTACTAAGGCCAAACATGCATCAAGTCCAGCTGCAGTGCCGGCCGATGTCAAAACCTGACCACTTTCGACATAGAGCAAATCAGCTGTGACCTGTACCTTGGGATACAATCGCTGTAATTCATCAGCGCACTCCCAGTGTGTGGTCGCCTGCTGCCCATCCAACAAACCTGCCGCAGCCAGTACAAAGGCACCTAAACATAAACCCACAATCGTTGCGCCTTGCATGGCTCGTTGACGCAGGATATCGAGCAATACTTCAGGCGGTTGTTCATTTGGTGAACGCCAACTGGGGATCACAATCACATCGGCGCGTTGCAGTGGCGTTAAATCATCTAAGCCGGTCAGTTGATATCCAAGGCTGCAGGTCAGCGGTTGCGACTCGGCACTGCAAATAGCGACATCAAATAGCGATTTATTGGTAGGACCTTCGGCAAACACCACCGACGGCACAGCCAAGTGAAATGGACTGATCCCTTGAAAAGCAACAATGGCGACTTTTAGCGGTTGGTGATGCATAACACTACTCAAAATGGCCTGATATTAACGATATTAGACATTTGGGCCAAAGGCAGCAAGCGAGTTCAAAGATGATAATAACCTCTCCAACTCAGGAGGCTCAGATGCAACAATCCGCTTTAATTATCATTGATGTACAAAACGACTATTTTCCTACCGGCGCGTTTCCGCTGGCAGATACTGACGACACCTTGGCAGCTATAGAACTGGCAATAAAGAAAGCACAAAGTGCCAATATGCCAGTGGTCATCGTGCAGCACATTGCCGATGCCAATGCGGGTGTCGCGCCGTTTTTTAACCACGGAACCGCAGGTGCTGACATTCACCCGCGTATTTTACAGCTGGCACCAAATGCACCTATTGTCATCAAGCACTACGCGGACAGCTTTGTGCAAACAACCCTTGCTGACACACTGGCTCAGCTGGCGGTCAACGAGCTTATTCTCTGCGGCATGATGACGCAAAACTGTGTCACACATACGGCACTGTCACTCTCAGCTGGCAACTACAAATCGATAACGGTGTTAACGGACGCAACCACTACAGTATCACCGTTGTTGCACGCCATCGCGCTGCATGCCCTCTCGACACGAGTCAGATTAGCGCCTGTGGCCGCTGCGCTATAAATATTCAGCTCAGAGAAAAGAGCTACAATTGCAGCTCTTTCCTTTCAAATGGACAATACTGGGCAAAGAACATCTATTTATCAGGTATTTGCTAAGGTGCAGTATCAGATTTTTCGAAGTCCTTTCAGTTTTTGCTCTTTGGAACGTCAGCTTTCAGTGTAAAACAGCTGTTTAAGCGAACCACAGAGAAAGTTCGCAATTGGCACTGAGTCGCTTTAATACCCTCGCCGCTATGACACAGAGGCGGCAAAATTGTCGCGTCGACTTCATTCTGTTATTGCTGAAATCCGCTGCGGCACAGCTTGATCACAAGCTAAACCTGAAACATTTTCACATTTAGCTTGTGTTTTATTTTTCTGCTACGGTAAAATCTGAAAAACATTCATATTTTG
>JAIXSW010000603.1 GCA_027484495.1 Gammaproteobacteria bacterium | reverse complement strand
CGATTCCTTTGAGTGACTTCTTCGGTTGCTGACAATTGCTAAGAAGCAATTAACATGCCAGAAACAAAAACAATGTAACTTTATGTTTTTCAATATATTTAACTACACAAAAAGAGCATCACAGGATAAGAAGTAAAAAAATCTGACACAAAATGTATAGATTTAAACCCGCAACTTACGTGCGACTACAGACCCTCAGCCCTCACCAAACAGCGCCAGTAAATCCATTGCACTGCCTTGCCATGGCTGGCCCTGCGTGCCGGCGAATAATTGATCAGCGAGACCGCGTTTGTATTGCTGCATCTGCTGCACTTTTTCTTCGACGGTATGCCGGGCAATCAGTTTGTAGACAAACACCGCCTTGTCCTGGCCGATACGGTGCGCACGGTCGGTCGCCTGGTTTTCTGCTGCCGGGTTCCACCAGGGATCGTAGTGGATCACAGTATCTGCTGCGGTTAAATTCAATCCGGTGCCACCGGCTTTGAGGCTGATCAGAAATATCGGATTGTCGCCATGCTGGAAATCGTCGATTTGTTGTTGGCGGTTTTTGGTCTGGCCGGTCAATTTGCTGTACGGGATACCAAGATATTGCAGTTCCTGCTCAATCAGGCCCAGCATGCTGGCAAACTGGCTGAATAACAGGATCTTACGACCTTCTTCAATCATCTCCGGCACGTTGTCACGCAGCCATTCCAGTTTGGCATTGTGTTTAACCGACTGCGCCTGCTCAATCGGCACCAAACGCGCGTCACAGCAAGCCTGGCGCAACTTCAGCAGCGCATCGAGAAACTCGATCTGACTGGCCGCCACGCCTTTTTTCAGGAACAACTCCCGCACTTTGGTTTCCATCACCAGCCGGATGCTTTCGTATAAATTGCGCTGGTCATGTTCCAGCTCCAGCAACTGAATAATCTCAGTTTTTTCTGGTAGCTCAGTCGCCACCTGATTTTTAGTGCGGCGCAGCATAAAAGGCGCAATGCGTTGTTTCAACGCATTGGAACGTTCCATATCGCCTTGTTTTTCAATAGGTTTACGGAACACTTGCTGGAAATAGGTTTCAGTGCCCAGCAGGCCAGGTAACACAAAATCAAACAAGGATTTCAGCTCACCCAAATGATTTTCCAGCGGCGTGCCGCTCAGGGCGAGGCGGAATCCGGCTTTGAGTAACCGCACTGCTTGTGCCGCCTGACTACCGGAGTTTTTAATATGCTGTGCTTCATCCAGCACCACCAGGCTAAAACGCAGATGCTGGTAGACCTTGATATCGCGCACAATCAGCGGATAAGTGGTGACCAGCAAATCATAATCAGCCAGCTGTTCAAACAGATGCTGACGTTTGCTGCCATAGATTTGCAGCACCCGCAGCTCCGGCGTGAACCGAGCCGCTTCCTGCTGCCAGTTGCCGAGTAAACTGGTCGGACAGACAATCAGCACGGGCTCATTCAGCCGGCCGGCTTCCCGTTCACTTTGGATAAAACTTAGCGTCTGCAGGGTTTTACCGAGCCCCATGTCGTCGGCCAGAATACCGCCAAGGCCATAGGTACGCAGAAAACTGAGCCAGTTCAGACCTTGTTGCTGATAAGGCCGCAAAGTCGCCTGCAGCCGCGCCGGCACCGGAACTTCAGCGATGCCATCAAACTGCTGCAGCTGGGAACTTAAATTTGCCACCCGGCTGGCATTGAGGTATTTCACTTCGGCCGCGCCCGGTGGCGGTAAAATTGCCGCTTTGTAGTCGGGCAGTTCCAATTCCAGCGGGTCTTTTTGCAGGTTCAGCAGCTCGACAATAGTGTCGATCAGCGGCTGGATTAAACTCACCGGCAACGCCAGCTGGCCTTGCGGTAACTTCAGCCAAATTTCCTGTTGCGCAGTCGGCAGACCATATTGACGCAACCACTGCGTGATCAACGGCAATAGCGGCACTTGCACACCATCAACCTCCACTTCAATGGCAACGCCAAAACCGCCTTTGGCTTTGTCCTGCACTTTCAGATAAGGCCGGTCGCTCAAAATGGCCTGATTAAAATTGCTGTCCTGCTCGACGCGCCAGCCGGCGTCGCGCAGTTCCGGCAAGGCTTGCAGCAGTTGTTGCCATAATAATGGGTTGTCCGGGCCTTCGCCGGTGCCGAAGCTGGCTTTGTCTTTGGCCGGATCCAGCTGGACCAGCCCAAGCTCAGTCAGTTGCTCCAGTGCCTGCACTTCAATATGGCGCTGACGCTTGATAAACAGGCGTTCGTTATTGTGTTGAATTTCGGTCTGATGCGCAGTTAAATCCAGCGGCAGCCGATGGCCGCCGTAATCAAAACTGAGCAGCGCCCTGTCCTGACCAGCGTCGGTCTGGCCCAGTTTTAACACCGGTACTGCATCGGCTTCGAGCCGGCTTAAGCCGACTCCACGCGGGATGGGCAGGCTGACATTGGCAAACAACTGCTGCAACCGCACCAGACTATCGGCCGCGGCATTGGCCGGTACCGGCGGCATCCGCGATAACAGCTTCAGCTCGCGGCCACTCAGTTCAGTGTCCAGCAGTCCCAGCTGATAATTGCTGGTGTCGAGATAACAAGGCGGTTGGGTGTAAATCACTTCTAAATCAGCATCGTCGCCTAAATCCCATACCAGCGTGTACCCGTCCTTGCCCGCCAGCCAGTGCAATTGCAGCGGACGCGGTTCGCTCCAGCGCAGCGGATGCCGTGCTTCGCCAAAAAAGCAACGGCCGGTCGCCATGATTTGTTGCAACAGCGCATAACCCCAGTCGTCTTCCAGCAGCGCCTGATCTTTTAAATTCTGTGCACGGAATAAATTCAGCAGACGAAAGTCCGTTTCTTCAATCCAATATGGCTGTAAATAACCGGAGAAATCCTGGGCACTAATCGCCGTGCCTTTGCTGTAACCACCTTTTTTACTGCTTTTGACGCGGCGGGGAT
>JAIXSW010000229.1 GCA_027484495.1 Gammaproteobacteria bacterium | reverse complement strand
GGTGGATGGCCGATTGATCACCGGTCAGAATCCCTGGTCCGTCTGGGCGCTGGCTGAAGCAGCTGTTACTGCGCTTGGCGTCGTGCCGGTGCCACGCCCGGTCAGTGCCGAAGAACAAACGATGCAATTGCTGTACACTCTGGCACAGCAAGGGAAACAGGCAGCAACCGCACAGATCCCGAATTTACTGCAACAAGGCGCGCTGCAACGGGATTTGTTATTGATGATGGCGCTGGTATCCGCGATGGCGGGGGACTGGCATGAAGCCTGGCAGCGGCTGCAGCTTGCGGCTGCAGTCAAACATGCCCAGAGCCACCAGACTACAGGACAACACGCACACTCAGTCCAATCATCAGACTGATGCTGACGCTGAGTAAAGTGCCGAGTAACACGTACTCGGTCAGCTTCATGTCCTGCGCCCGCGACAGATCGCCAAAGCGGAATACCGATTTGGCGGCCAGCATAAAGCCAATAGCGCCAAATTGATCGAGCAGCACAAAAGTCAGGATCAGGCCACGTTCCAGCATCCCGATATAATGGCCACCAGAGAGCAATCCCTGCATTGGCAGACTGAGCAGTTCGGGTCGCCAACTGCGCAGCAATTGCCCGATCAGTACCGACGTTGGAGTCAGCACCAGCAGATAAGCGATGAGCAAGACTGCCGTGTGTTCCGGCATGGCAGGCGGCCACCAAAACCAGTTGGCCGTGTAAGCAGACCAGAGCAACAGCAGCACAACCAGATGGGCCAGCTGATCCAGTAAAAATGCCAGCAGGCCATTGCTGCTATAGGATTTGGCCACATCAATCAGATAATGGCTAAGGCCAATCACCAGCGCCAATGCCACCGCCATCAGACTGTCGTGACTCCAGCCATAGCTCCATTGCCAAGCCAAAATCACTGCGAGACTCAGCCCCATATGCACCGAGACATGCAACTGTAATTTGGGGGATTTCCAGTGCCATTGCAGCCGGTCTTTGACCCAGCTCAGCGGTTGCAGATAAAAATCGCCCAGCACATGCGCCAGTAATAGTAACAATAACAAATCCAGTTCACTCATCACGCGGCACTCCATCGGATGGCTGATAGCGATTGCTGAAATAATCAACAACCTGAACAATTAAACTGTATTGCGCCTGATTCAGCAAATGGGTGATGTTTACGCGGGATGTTTTAAAGAAAACGGCCAACTGTTGATGTTGCGGGCGTTGTTGCTGCAGATACGCCAACAGCACTGCCGCCTGGCGTGCGGTCAGTTGTTGCAGTTGTACCGACACCAGCTGCAACAGCAGCTGTTCGGCGGTACTCAGCGGCTGTTGCAGATCGAGCCACTCCCAGCGGGTTTGCTGCAAGTCGTCGAGCAATTGGCCGGATAAAGTAAATGCCTGACCGGTCGACTGGTTTAAATCAGCTCGCAGTTGTTCCGCTGGCGCCACCGCAATGGCAATACGGGCGTCGGACTGCAGACTGATCAGGGTCAGCCTGGTTTGTAAGGCGGCGTTAAACGCCAGCTCAGGCAGAGTAGCAAGCTGAAAACCATCACCGCGATAGACAACAGGCGTGGCGACGCCCGCAGGACAAAACTTTGCCAGGCATTGTTGCAGTGCCTGCATCAGCAGCGGGTAACGGCTGGCGTCGACTGCAGAAGACCGCACCAGATCACCGGTCAGGATCGCATATATGTTCATCATTCGCTCCGGGAGTCGCCGCTCCGTAAGTCGCAAATAAGAGAATCGCAAATAAGAGAATCGCGAATCAAACAGCTTACAGCGTGGGCGGCGTATCAATCAGAGCATAGCGATTTTATGGAAGTAATCAAATTTAATTACATTAATCCATGTAATCATATTTAATTACATCTTAAGGTGAAACTGCCGGCGTTTACCGGCAGTGCTTGCCGACTGCAAGCACAAGCCAGACACGGCGCTAAAGGCCGTGTCCGGGATCTGAGGCGTATTAGGGGCTAAGGCAGCAGCAACACCAGCGCACTGTTGGCTTTCACGGTCAGCGGAACCACCGCAACGCCGGAGTCCACCTGCAGTGTGTAGGCATGACCACTGAATAATTCAGTCAGCGCGACCGGGCCACGGGCTAATTGCCATTGTTGGACTAAATCTGCCGGTAATTGCAGTTTGAAGCGGGACGCTGAGTCGGCGAAATTAGCCACCACAATCAGCCGCTGCTGCGGGTTGCTGCGGGCAAAAGCCAGCATCTGTTCACTGTAACCAGGCGTTTGTAAATGTTGCTGATGTAGCGGGAATAACTGGCCGCGCAGCGCAGGCGCTGTGGCGCTGAAGTGTAACAGCTTAGCGTAAAATTCACGCAGATCGCGTTGTGCCGGCGTCAGATTACCCCCATCAAAACGGCCACCATTGAGCCAGCCCTGATGCGCCGGTACGCCGGCATAGTCAAAAATAGTGGTGCGGCTTGGCTGGCCAAAACCACTGGCTAACGCACCGGCTTCGCCCACTTCCTGACCAAAATACAACATGGTCGGCGCAGTTCCAATCAGCGTGGAGACCACCATGGCCGGTTTACCTTTTTCCGCGTTGCCGGCAAATTCGGGGCTGGCAATGCGTTGCTCATCATGGTTCTCCAGAAATTTCAGCATGTGGCCATCGATATCGGCCACTTCCAGTTGCCTGGCCAGCACCTCAGACGCCGAGCCTTTACCTTGCATCAGCAGCTTCAGACTGTCGTAAAACCCAACTTTGTCATACAGATAATCCATTTTGCCCAACTGGATATAATCCCGGTACAACTGTGGCTGATACACTTCGGCCAGTAACAAGGCATCAGGTCGCTGTTGTTTGATCTGACTGTTTAAATAACTCCAGAATTCGACCGGCACCATTTCGGCCATGTCATAGCGAAAGCCGTCGACCCCCAGCGTCAGCCAAAACTGCGTGATATCACGGAATTTTACCCAGGAATCCGGCACTGTTTTGCCTTGCCAGAAGGCGACATGTTCGCTGCTGCTGCGGCCGGCAAAATCGGCCGGCAGGCGATCAAAATCGTAACTGCCATCTGGTTTGACGCCATAGTTAATTTTGACTGTTTCATACCAGTCATTAAAATCCGGCTGCGCGGCGCGGGCACCATTGCCAGTCCATTTCGCCGGATTTTCGTCAAATTTGCCGTCCGCCAGTGGATGCGCTTCGCCACCCAACGGCTTAAACCCGGCCGGCAGCGCCGGCAGGACAAAAGGCTGCCCCGGTACATAATAGAAGTTATTGTTTTTGGCATATTCAACGGACGTATCGTCATCGGCACCGAAATCGCGGACCCCGGCAGGCTTCCCCAAAGACTGATAATGCCTTGCCACGTGGTTCGGCACTATATCGATCACGACTTTGATGCCATGTTGGTGCGCGCGGGCAAGCAAAGCACTGAACTCTTCCATGCGCCGGGCCGGATCCACTGCCAGATCCGGATTGACGCTGTAGTAGTCTTTCACCGCATAGGGTGAGCCGGCGCGGCCTTTGACCACATCCGGATCATCGGCACTGATGCCATAAGCGCTGTAATCGGCAATTAACGCATGATGGGGTACGCCGGTCAGCCACAGATGCGATACACCCATTTGTTTCAACGCCTGCAGGGCAGCGTCATTGATGTCATTAAATTTGCCTACACCATTTTGGGCGGCGCTGCCCCAGGGGATATTGGCCGGATTGTTGTTGCCAAATAAGCGGGTAAACGCCTGATAAACAACTACTTTACCGACTGGTTCGGCGATAGCTGATGTCGGTTCCTGCACGGATGCCGGCACCGCAGCCGGCACCGATGCTGAAGGGGCGGGGTTACAGGCACTGAGCAGCATGGCTGTGCCGCAAAAAGTAGCTAACAAATTGAATTTCATCATGGTTTTTCATTTTGTCTTTAAATCCGGATACGGCATGCTATCACGCCGACCGCTGGCATCGCAGCGCTGTGCATACGTTTGCATGGTCCGGCCGTGTGCATTTATGGATTGTTAGCGCTATGGATTGTAGCGCTGGTCCAGCGTATCAATCAGCTGCAGCAGATACAGATTATCCACCGCGCCGGGTCGCTCCAGCTTGCAGCTACCGGTTTCTGTTAACACCAGTACCGCATCGCCGCTGGTAAAATAGACATGATGGCCAAAAAAACTCACCGCCACTTCCAGCCCGTGCAGACGATAACCACAGCCAAAAGGCGTGTCAGCCACCACACCAAAGTGTTCTGTCGTGGCAAAAACCCGCAATAATTTTTGGCTGGGTGGTAAAGTGGACATACGGGCTAACCTGAGCCTAAACCTGGATGATGATCACTGACCCTAGCATAGTTCAGCTGATTTTAACCTGCGTCTTTAGGGCGTGTTGATGTTTGGTGGTTAAGTTTTGTTCGAGGTGGTGGCGTTTTGGGCGCGAAACGAGGCGC
>JAIXSW010000239.1 GCA_027484495.1 Gammaproteobacteria bacterium | reverse complement strand
TGCGCGACATCACCAGTATCCTGGCCAATGAAAAAGCCAACGTGCTCCGGATGAGCAGTAACTCTGACGTGGCACGCCAGACCGCGACCATTTATATGACGCTGGAGCTGTACAACCTCGATTCACTGAACAAACTGCTGACCAAAGTCAGTCAGATTGATGATGTGATTGAAGCGAAACGCTCGCAGTAGCCCAACAGCTGCAGCTTTTGCCCTTGATCATAGTTGAAGGGGCAAGAGCTGCTCGCGCGAAGATCCCGGAAACGAATCTGATGTCAAAAAATATCAACGACTTACTCGCTATTATGGCGACTTTACGTGACCCGCAGCACGGCTGTGCCTGGGACCAAGCACAAACCTATCAGAGCATCGTACCTTACACGCTGGAAGAAGCCTATGAAGTGGCGGACACTATCGAGCGTGGTGCTATCGATGAGTTACCCGATGAATTGGGCGATTTGCTGTTTCAGGTAGTGTTTTACAGCCAGATTGGCAAAGAACAAGGTCGTTTTAGCTTTGACGACTGTGTCAGTGCCATTTGCGACAAGCTGGTTCGCCGTCATCCGCATGTATTTCCGGATGTTGCGGCAGAAGCTACCGGCGCAGCGCCTGCTGATGCCACCACCGCGTTACAAGGCTGGGAAGCAATCAAAGCGACCGAACGCGGTGAGCAGGGGCAGCACAGTGTGCTGGATAATGTGCCGACTGGTCTGCCGGCACTAACCCGTGCTTACAAGCTGCAAAAACGCTGCGCCAGTGTCGGTTTTGACTGGCCGGATCTAACCGGTTGCTGGGACAAAGTGCGCGAAGAGATCCTTGAAGTCGAAGCAGAAATGGCCGCGCCACAACAAGATCAGGCGGCGCTGGCTGAAGAGCTGGGCGATCTGATGTTTGCGCTGGTCAATGTGGTGCGCAAAGCCGGCTTTCAGCCAGAAACCTTACTCAGAAGTGCCAATCAAAAATTTGAACGACGCTTTCGACAAGTGGAAACCATCATGGCAACACAAGCGGAGCCGGTCGGCGTTGCGACTTTGGCGCAGATGGACGCCGCCTGGGAGCAAGTGAAGCAGTCAGAGCGCTCGCGCTCTGACTGATGCGGGATACTTCCACCAGCCTTTAGCGGACCGGCGTTGCTGCGTTTTGGTCCTGTTGCAGTAACGCAATGATCGCTTTGGCGACGCCTGCCGACGACTGAAAATTAGTGCCGGTGATTAAGCGGCCATCGACTTCAACATAAGCGGCACCTGCTTTGCCATGACGAAACAGGCCGCCGCGCGATTCAATGGTTTGCTGGATCTTAAAGGGAAATTGCTGGTAATAAGCAGCATCCTGCTTTTCAAAGGCATCCGGGTAGCCGGAGACGCGTTTGCCTTTCACCAGATATTGTCCGTCGGCAGTTTTCAGGTGAACAATCCCCGCAGTGCCGTGACAAACTGCAGAGATAATTCCTTGATGCTGCTGATAAATATCCATCACCAGCCGGGCGATATGCGGATCTTCGGCCACACCATACATCGCGCTGCTACCGCCGATATAATGCACGGCGCGATAGTCGGCGGCGTTTAATTCTCGTGCAGTCCGGGTGTGTTTCAGTGCCTGCATAAAGTCTTGGCTGTACAAATGAGCTTTTTGCAGCGGATCAGAGGTATCGATATAAGCGAGCGGCACTGCGCCGCCGGCCGGACTGACAAAATCGACGGTAAAGCCGGCTTGTTTAAACTCGGCATAAGCATTGACTATCTCGGAGAAACTGGCGCCGGCCGGCAGCTTGCTGCTGCCATGAAAGTGTGCACTGGATAAAATAAACAAAATGCGCTGGCCAGACTGGATGGATTCCTGCTGCGTGGCGGCTTTGCTGATGATTTGCCACTGCTGATTGATGCGCTTAAGCAGAAAAACATCGACAAAACGCTGTTGCTTCTGCGGTAACAAAATCTCCGCTTTGGCGGTTGCGATATCGCCATCGACTTCAATACTGAGAATTTCGCCAATCCGGCCATTAAACTGGCCGGCTTTCGCCGCTGGGAACCAGGATACATAGTCGCTTAGCGGCACTTTCCAAAATGGTTGATTGGCTTTTGCCAGCAGCAGGTCGGCCTCTGGGTGAAATGCCAGACTGATTTGGTCTTGTTGGTTGAATGAGGTGCCTTGCAGATAATGGAACAAGGTTTGGCGGATCGCTTGGTGATCCTGACCAGTCGATGCAGCGCGTGCCACCGCCACGTCATTCTGGTGCTTGAAGTGCTGCTCTTTAGTGTCGGCAACAACGACAAAAGCAGGCAGTAACAACAATAAATAAAAACAGATATTTCGCATAACTTCTCCGTAAAAACAGGGTGATAAACAGCCTGCTCAGCGTAACGGTCAAAGTATGTGGCGACAGCCTCAGGACATAGTTCCGGATTCCGGATTGATAGTTTCGGAAGTCGATGCCGGCAGCGATTGCTTATAGCGGGCCGGTGTGACGCCGGTAAACTTCTTAAAAGCCGCATAAAAAGTCGACAGAGAATTAAAACCGGATTGTTCGGCAAGTGTTTGCATCTTCAGCGCTGGCTCAACGGTCATCAGAGTTTTAGCATGCTGGATCCGCCAGTGATTGATATGATCCGGGAAGGTTTGCGCCAGATTGTCATTGAGTAACTGCGACAAACGGCTACTGGGCCAACCGAGTTGTTTTGCCAGTTTCGGCATCGTCAGATCTGCGTTCAGGTATGGCTGGCGCTGTTGCATCCATTGTTCCAGCTGACTGATCAGTGGCCCGGCATCGGCTGCCGTTAGTTTTTTATTGGCATAGGCTTCCGGCGTCTGCGGTAATGGCTTCTCGCGATAAAATACGGTCAGGACACTACAACACAACAGCAGACTGAACGTCAGAGCACCACTGATATACGACGTATAAGATGCGAAAAAAAATGCCGACCAGA
>JAIXSW010000102.1 GCA_027484495.1 Gammaproteobacteria bacterium | reverse complement strand
TGTTTTCTGAGTCGGCGCAAAAAGGCGCGCACTTTATCGA
Organism: Gammaproteobacteria bacterium; assembly: GCA_027484495.1. Classification (GTDB taxonomy): domain Bacteria; phylum Pseudomonadota; class Gammaproteobacteria; order Enterobacterales; family Alteromonadaceae; genus Pararheinheimera. Next base: position 7,698 of record JAIXSW010000102.1, on the reverse strand, counting down.
GCTCTGTTGTCAGCGCAAAATCCCGCTGCTGTTCCTGCAGAACATCACCGGTTTTATGGTCGGACAGAAGTATGAAGCCGAAGGCATTGCCAAGCATGGCGCCAAAATGGTGACTGCCGTGTCTTGCGCCAAAGTGCCGAAGTTCACCTTACTGATAGGCGGCTCTTATGGTGCCGGCAACTACGGTATGTGTGGCCGCGCCTATGACCCTACGATGATGTGGATGTGGCCGAATGCCCGCACCTCGGTGATGGGTGGCGAACAGGCTGCCGGCGTGATGGCTCAGGTGACTAAAGACGGTTTGGCGCGTAAAGGCGAAACCCTGACCGCGGAAGCCGAAGCCGCCCTGAAGAAGCCTATTATCGCGCAGTACGAACAACAAGGGCATCCATATTACGCCTCTGCCCGCTTATGGGATGACGGCATTATCGACCCGGCACAAAGCCGGATGGTCGTTGGCCTGGCGTTAGCCGCTGCACTAAACGCACCGATCGAAGAGACACGCTTTGGCGTGTTCCGCATGTAAGGAAAACGATCATGCCACTGACCCAAACCGAATTCCTCGCCTATGGCGCTGAAAGTGATTACGTCGGCGTGCTGCGCCTGAACCGGCCAGAACTGCACAATGCCTTTGGCGATCTGATGATCGCTGAATTAATCAAAGCACTCGACGAGTTAGCCGCCCTGCCCGGTTTACGCGTATTGCTGCTGGAATCGACCGGCAAAAACTTTTCAGCCGGCGCGGATTTAAACTGGATGCGCGCGATGGCGCAAAAAGATTATCAGCAAAATTTGACCGATGCCGGCGCGTTGGCGCTGTTGATGGAAAAGCTCAATCGCTTTCCATTGCCGGTGATCGCCTTAGTGCAAGGCGCTGCCTTTGGCGGCGCTGTTGGCCTGGTAGCCTGCTGCGACATGGCCATTGCCACGCCTAAAGCCAGTTTTTGTTTAAGTGAAGTCAAAATCGGTCTGATCCCGGCTGTGATCAGCCCCTATGTCGTACGCGCTATTGGTGAGCGCGCCAGCCGGCGCTATTTCACCACCGCTGAACGCTTCGATGCGGTGACAGCTTTGCAGCTTGGTCTCATCAGTGACATCGCGGCAACTGACACCGCGGGCAGCGAACAGACAGGTCGTGACGAGCAAGCGGCCTTACGCACCAAAGCACAGCCGCTGATAGATGCCATCATTGCCAACAGCCCGCAGGCCGTAGTAGCCGCCAAAGCCTTAGTCGCTTATGTCGCCGACCAACCGCTTAGTGCCGACACTATCGCCGAAACGTCACGCCGTATCGCGGCCATTCGGGTGTCTGCTGAAGGCCAGGAAGGCTTAACGGCCTTTTTAGATAAACGCACGCCGGCATGGCAACCTGCCCTTAACGCAGGCCAATAACAGGAAAAGCCCAGATGTTTAGCAAAATTCTGATTGCCAATCGCGGCGAAATTGCCTGCCGCGTGATCAAAACCGCCCAAAAGCTGGGCATTCGCTGTGTCGCCGTCTATTCCGAAGCCGACGCCAACGCCCGCCATGTGCAAATGGCCGACGAAGCCTTTTTGTTAGGCCCGGCCGCGTCAAAAGACAGTTATCTGCGCGCCGATAAAATTCTGCAAATTGCCATACAAAGCGGCGCCCAGGCCATCCACCCGGGTTATGGCTTTTTAAGTGAAAACGAAGGCTTTGCCGAAGCATGCGCCAACGCAGGCGTAGTCTTTATTGGTCCGCCAGTGCCAGCGATTGCGGCGATGGGGTCGAAAAGCGCCGCCAAAGAAATTATGAGTAAAGCCAGCGTCCCGCTGGTGCCTGGTTATCATGGCGATAATCAGGATGAGCAGTTCCTGGCCGCAGAAGCAAATCGCATCGGCTATCCGTTGTTGCTCAAAGCGGCATACGGCGGCGGTGGCAAAGGCATGAAAGTGGTCTGGCAAGCTGCCGAGTTTCTCGAGCAGCTGCACAGCGCCAAACGCGAAGCGCTGAATGGTTTTGGCAATGACAAGATCCTGATGGAGCGCTACCTGACCAAACCCCGTCACGTGGAAATTCAGGTGTTTGCCGACAATTTTGGCAATGCGGTTTATTTGCACGAGCGCGATTGTTCTATCCAGCGCCGACACCAGAAAGTGATTGAAGAAGCGCCAGCGCCAAATTTCAGCGCCGAGCAGCGTAAAGCGATGGGCGAAGCTGCCGTCACCGCGGCCAAAGCCATCGGTTATGCCGGTGCCGGCACCGTTGAATTCCTGTTTGACGAAGACGGTTCTTTCTATTTTATGGAAATGAACACGCGGTTGCAGGTGGAACATCCGGTTACTGAGATGATCACCGGTCAGGACTTGGTGAAATGGCAGTTACTGGTCGCGAGCAATCAGCCGTTGCCGCTGACGCAAGCGGACATTCCGCTCGATGGCCATGCCATTGAAGTGCGGGTTTATGCCGAAGATCCGGACAACAACTTCCTGCCGGCGACCGGAAAACTGACTTACCTGCGCCAGCCGGATGAGCATCGCCATGTTCGGGTCGATACCGGCGTGGTCGAATATGACGAAGTATCGCCATTTTATGACCCAATGATCGCCAAGCTAATCGTCTGGGACGAGAGCCGCGACCTTGCCATCGCGCGGATGCGCCGTGCGCTCGATGACTATCGTATCGCCGGTGTCAAAACCAATTTAGCTTTCCTGAGCCGTCTGGTGTCGCATCCGGCTTTTGCCGCTGCCGAACTCGATACGCATTTTATTGAACATCATCAGGCCGAACTGTTCGCGCCGGAGCAATCCGAACCACAGCAAGCCTTATTGCTGGCAGCGCTGTATTTATTGCTGTTGCAACAACCGAAAACCTCCGGCAATTCGCCATGGAGTTGCGGCTACGGTTGGCGCTTAAACGAAGCAGCACAAGTGCGCTTTACGCTGCAACATGGCGAGGTAGCACAACAGGTCCAGATCCAAAGCACGGCAACGGGCCATCAACTCTGTGTTGGTGATTATTGTATCGAAGCCAAAGCCGAACTGAATGCTGACGTGCTGACCGCCACCTTATCCGGTGCGCAAGGCAGCCAGCATCAGTTCCAGGTGCGCGTCAGCCAGTACCAACAAAATGGCCAGCAAAAGATGGTCTCAGTATTTATCCGCCACCAACGCTTTGACTTTGTTTATCAAACCCAGGTTGAAGTGGCCGCAGCAGATGAGTCCGCCGGTAGCTTAAAAGCACCAATGAACGGCACTGTCGTTGCTGTGATGGCCAGTGCCGGTCAACGTGTGCAAGCTGGTGATACTTTATTGGTGATGGAAGCGATGAAAATGGAATATGCCATCAAAGCCCCAGCCGATGGCGTGGTGAACAGCGTGTTCTATCAAGCCGGCGATCTGGTCAAAGACGGTGCCGAGCTGGTCGATTTCAGCGCAGACGCCGGAGCTAAAGCATGAACATCACGAATGCAAACAGCGCTCAGTTCCCGTCGAGCGTGCGCATTGTCGAAGTAGGCCCGCGGGATGGTTTACAAAACGAAGTCGCGGTGCCACTAGCGGCTAAAATTGCGCTGGTCGAAGCATTGGCAGACGCCGGCCTTACGACCATCGAAACCGGCGCTTTTGTCAGCCCGAAGTGGGTACCGCAAATGGCTGATTCAGGCCAAGTGTTTAGTGGTATCAGCCGTAAAACCGGTGTCACCTACGCGGCACTGACGCCCAATCTGCAAGGCTATCAGGCGGCGCGCGCCGCGGGTGCCGATGAAGTCGCGATTTTTGGCGCCGCATCGGAAGCTTTTTCGCAAAAAAATATCAATTGTTCGATTGATGAGAGTCTGGCCCGGTTTGCGCCGGTGTTGGCCGCAGCAAAAGCTGACGGTGTGCGGGTGCGGGGTTATGTGTCTTGTGTGGTTGGTTGCCCTTATCAGGGTCCAGTCACGCCTGCCGATGTTGCGCGCGTGGCCAAAGCACTGCTGGACATGGGCTGCTATGAAATTTCACTCGGCGACACTATCGGTGTTGGTACACCGGCGAGCGTGTCGGCGATGCTGGATGCGGTACTGGCCGTCGTGCCCTTAGAAAAGACCGCGATACATTTTCATGACACTTACGGTCAGGCGTTAACAAATATTTACGTCGCGCTAAGCCGCGGTATCGCTGTGATTGACAGCGCTGTGGCCGGTCTCGGTGGTTGTCCTTACGCCGCCGGCGCGTCAGGCAATGTTGCCACTGAAGATGTGGTGTATTTGCTGAACGGTCTTGGCATTAGCCATGGCGTTGAGTTACAAAGCCTCGCCCGCGCGGGCTGGGCCATCACAGCGGCGCTCGGGAAGCAACCTAGTTCTAAAGTAGGATTGGCGCTCAAGGCGAAGTGTCAGCAAAATGCGGCGTTATCCGCGGAGTAAACCGGATCATCACGTCAGCTCCGGCACCAAATAAATTTCTGACGACGAATTACAAACAACAAGTTAAAGACAACAACACCGGTCGCCCCGCTGCGGCCGCCCTACACAACAGAGGAAGAGCAATGGCAGGGTTTAACAAAGTCGTGCACAGCTACGACGAAGCCTTAGCAGGTCTGACCGACGGTATGACGGTGATCGCTGGAGGTTTCGGTTTATGCGGTATCCCGGAAGGCCTGATTAGCCAAATCAAAAAAATGGGCACCCGTGATTTAACCGTGGTCTCCAATAACTGCGGCGTTGACGGTTTTGGCCTCGGCATTTTACTGGAAGACCGCCAGATCAAAAAAATGGTGGCGTCTTATGTAGGCGAAAACGCGCTGTTTGAAAAACAACTGTTATCCGGCGAATTAGAAGTTGAACTGACGCCGCAAGGCACACTGGCAGAAAAAATTCGGGCTGGCGGCGCTGGGATCCCGGCCTTCTTCACCGCAACCGGCTACGGCACGCCCGTCGCTGAAGGCAAAGAAACCCGTGAAATCAATGGCCGTAACTATGTGCTGGAGCCATCCATCACCGGTGATTTCGCCATTGTCCGCGCCTGGAAAGCAGACCGGTACGGCAATCTGGTCTTTCGCCACACTGCGATGAACTTCAACCCGATGGTCGCCACTGCCGGTAAAATTACCGTGGCAGAAGTGGAAGAAATCGTTGAGCCAGGTGAATTGTCGCCGACAGAAATTCACACGCCAGGCATTTATGTACAGCGCGTGATCAAAGGTAACTTTGAAAAACGCATCGAACGTCGCATGGTTCGCAAGGATTAAGGAGAACGTCATGGCTTTATCACGTGAACAAGTCGCGATGCGTGTCGCACAAGAATTAAAGGATGGTTATTACGTCAACCTTGGTATCGGCATCCCAACCCTGGTCGCCAACTATGTGCCGGCCGGTATCGAAGTGATGCTGCAGTCGGAAAACGGTTTGCTTGGTATGGGGCCTTATCCAACCGATGCAGAAGTCGACGCTGATATGATCAACGCCGGCAAAGAAACGGTCACAGCCATCAAAGGTGCAGCGATTTTCTCCTCTGCGGAAAGTTTTGCCATGATCCGCGGCGGTCATGTTGATTTGACCGTGTTAGGCGCTTTTGAAGTCGACCAGAATGGCAATATCGCCAGCTGGATGATCCCTGGCAAACTGGTCAAAGGCATGGGCGGCGCGATGGACTTAGTCGCAGGCGCGCAGAATATCGTGGTCACCATGACTCACGCCGACAAATACGGCAGCTCGAAGTTACTCGACCATTGTACTTTGCCGCTGACCGGCGTCGGTTGCGTGAAGAAAATTGTCACTGATTTGGCGGTGCTGGAAGTACGCGATGGTGCTTTCCATTTACTGGAACGTGCACCTGGTGTATCAGTCGAGGAGATCCAACAAAAAACTGCCGGGCGTTTAATCATTGCCGGTGACGTGCCGGAAATGCACTTTGCCTGATGTGAGAACGTACTAATAAAAAAGGTCGCCGTTGCGACCTTTTTTAATTGTTGAAAAACGTTCCAGACGCTTTTTTATAGCAGGCGGATCCGGTGTGCTGCAGTCTCATTTGGCAGGCACCATACGGCCACCACCACTGAACAAGTTGCCGCCGACAACCGCCGTCATATCACCAGAGCGGACCAGACTCACTTCATCGAGAGAACCGATCAGCATCACAAACGCCAGTTTTCGATTGTGTAACAGATACCAGCCGACCTGATAGCCCGGCAGGCGGATACCGTTGACTGCGATCTCCGGCGTATATTCACCGAGTTGATCAAGCGGCATGATGTGGACTGCGCTGCTGGCGAGAGAAATATTGTCGATATGTGCCTGATAAAAACCGGCTTTTAGTGCCAGGTGATTCTCTTCTATCGTAACGCTGTTACTGCTGATGGCCCAGGTCAGCCCCATAAACACTGCAGTCGAACCGACTAAAGACCATAAGGCCGGCTTTAACGGCCGCTTTGCCCAATGACACCAGCTCCAGATACTGATGACCGGCACACCCACGACACAACAGAACAGCAGTAGATACAACTGCCAGCTAATTTCAAACACAGCCATATGGAAGCAATTAATAGCGATTATTTAACAAAATAGTATCACGCCAGCATTTTTACGCGAGACAATTTAGTTAAATTTACCTTTTGATTGCAGAAAAAATCGCCCCTCGGTAATTTCTATTGAAAAAAGTGGTTGCGATAGGCCTTTGGCGTCATTTGGGTATATTGCTGGAACAATTTTCGAAACGAAGACACATCTTCGTAGCCAACCTGCTGCGTCAGCTGTTCCAGCGGCATCATCGTGGTTTCCAGCAGGTTCTTCGCTTTATCGATGCGTAATTTTTGTAGCCAGGCCATCGGGGTATCGCCGGTGGCAGATTTAAAACGCCGGATCAAGGTCCGTCCACTCATGGCAAAGCGTTGCGCAAGTTGCTGCAAGTCGAGTGGCTCTGCCAGATGTTTACGCAGATAACTCTGTACCGCTGCAATTCGTTCGTCCTGATGGCTGACCAACTGTTGCACCGACAAAAATGGCGCCTGACTGTGCAACGACGGCTCTACCAGCAGCACTTTGGCCAGCTGGCTGCTAAAGCGCACGCCGTCGAATTCAGAGATCAATTGTAAACAAAGTTGCAGATAAGCCGTCGTCGCACCAGCGGTCAGACAACTGCCGCTGCGGCTGACACTTGCTTCCGCTTTCAGAAGTACCTGAGGAAACCGCTGCTGAAAGTACTCAGCCAGAAACCAGCACGTTGTCGCTTCACCACCATCTAATAAACCAGTCGCCGCCAGCGCGAAGCTGCCATTACAACCCGCAGCTAGCAAGGTACCTTGTTGCTGCAGATCGGCGAACCAGTCCTTGCGGGCACGGAACAGCGTCATCACCTGCTCCAGCTCAGGTGCCTGATGTGCGTAATTACCTGGGATTAATAAGGCGTCTATCTGGGCTGGGGGTTGGTCAATGCAGGCGATCTGCAGTCCATCGGACTGATAACTGCTGGCTCCAGTCAAATGGTAAAACTGCACCTGATAGCGCGGTTTGAAATTAAGAGGATCCAGATATTGCGCCAGTTGATTGGCAAAGCGGAATACTTCAGCCATGCCGGTTAAATGTCCAAGCGCCACTCCGGGATATACCAGTACCAGCAATGTCTTCATTTGTCACTTTCTGCACTTTAAATGTCAATATTGCCACTATAGCGCAAATATCCAGCAAGTTAAACTGAGGCTCAGTCAACAGGAGGTGGATTATGAAAATGAACGTCAAACAACTGAGTTGGGCAATGCTGG
>JAIXSW010000225.1 GCA_027484495.1 Gammaproteobacteria bacterium | reverse complement strand
CTACCGGTGTCCGTTGGTGCGACATTAATCGATAACACCAACTATTTTGCGGCGCAACAGGTAAAAGTTCATTTACCAAATGGTACGAATCAAAGCTACATCACTGTCAGGACTGGCGTATCTGCGATTGATCTTAAGGATTATTTGGTTGGCCGTTACATTTTTATTGTCAGTGGAAGCTTAGGTAAATCCAGGCTTGAAGTCAGAAGGCCGGCCTATGTTAGCGCGAACGCACAGCAGGAATGGGGAGCCAGCTTTTTGACATCCCGTCATCTGTCACCAACAAACGGTGAGCTGGATGTGTCGCTGCGCTATAGCTACTACCACTTCTTTGCCCAACAAGGCGAACAGATCACTTTAGATGCGACCGGGAATCAGCGGGATATCTATTTGGAGATATTCGGTAGAATTGGCCTTGCAGTGAAGCCACAAAATCTCAAAACGGCGCCACAGTTACAGTTTATTGCGCCCGAAACCGGGGTCTATTTTGTAAGATTGTCACACTCATATCGGCAGATAGCCAGTTCTTTGCCGCTGAAACTAGCACTGACAGTGCAGGGAGTCAGGGCAGATGCGGACACTGATGGTGATGGTTTGACTGATTCCACAGAGTCCTACCGAGGATCTGACCCCTTGTCAGTTGATAGCAATGGCGATGGCATCACCGATAACGTTGCTGCAAAATCGTTGTTACCAGGAATATATCCTGCCGAATTCGGTGCCGCACAACTTGCTGCTGCACAAAGCCCGGCCACTGCTATCGCACTTCCATATACCGATAACGATATACAGCTGCACTCTTCAACACCTGTAACTTCGTATTTCAGTTTCGATTTAAAGGCCGGTGAATACGTTTCACTCGGTTATTCAGGGCTTGCCCAGTTTTACTGGTTTGGTCTGGCTCCCAGCTACGCAGAGTTGTCGGCTGAAACTAACGATACCGGGTTGGTATATGACCAACAGTTCCAACATTTTCAGGCTCAGACTACAGGGCGTTATTATGTGCGGGTAAAAATTGAAGGCAGTTATAACTTTGGAGTCTACCGCAGTTTTGCCAATCCCGACGTGACAGATCAAAGCCGGCAGATACATAACAGCTTTCCGTTGTCTCGCCGTTTGCAAACTGGCAGTGAACTCATTAACTGGGAGAACAACTCTTTCCGCTTTAATGCGAAAGAAGGCCAGAAAATTGTTTTAGAAATCGACAAACCCGATGGCTTCCCTTGGCCTTCTTTCAAGAATTTCCAAGGCACAGTGAATGCACTCCACACAGAGTCTGACCCCACCTTACGTTATGAACTTTTACCGTACCGCACTGGTGTGTACTCAATGCAAATACCTGGCAATTATGTGGCTCGTTACGAGTTCCGTGTGACGGGTTTAATGGAGCAAGATCCAGATCAAGATGGCCTGGCTACTGAGTTCGAGATTGCGCTGGGATCTGATCCGGAAGATGCGGACAGCAATGATGATGGGCTCAATGATGGTGATGCATTCAAACAGCAACGCCCGGTCGTATTTCCGGTGGAATTAAGTCATGCAGACTTAATCGCCCATCAGACAGTCGAAACTGCCTTGCAACTGCCAGCCTTTAATCAGCAACTGAGTTACCGGTTTAGCGAAGGCCCCCGATTTATCAAATTCAGCTTAAATGCGGGCCAGCCCGTTACATTTTTTATGACTGCCGAGCCCAGCAATTCGTCGCATGTATTGCTAGGTCCGGACGGGCGCTATGTATATGATTTTAATGATTCTGCAGATTTTATTCCATTGGAAACAGGCGAATACAAGCTGGAGCTGCATGGCACCAATAAAAAGGATACATACAAAGGCGATATTGGTGTGTATCAGATGTTTGGTCCGCAGGGCCAATCACTGAACCATCAGCATCTGAAAAAAAGCCGGATGCAGGCGCCTGATTTAAAGGCCAGCCAAATCGCGTGGGCTCCACTCGGGAAAGGTAGCGCGCAGTTTGCTTTTACCGCCGATGCCGGCGCTGAACTGAATTTAGATATTGCAGCCCTTTATGGCAGTCAGTTGGATGGGGTAAGTGTTGTATTGTATAAGTTAAATACGGCAAATAGCGTGTTCACCATTGACTATTTGGAGCAACAAAATACTACCCTGACCTCTGGCTCGTATCGGCGGACACTACGCCATAGCGGTGCATATTACCTGGAAGTTTATACGACTCGTCCGATCCGGCTGACGGCGACAGGTTTTAACCTCAATCAGGATCAAGATGGCGACCAGCTCAATGATGCGGATGAAATCTTGATTGGCAGTAAGCCAAACAGTACTGACACTGATAATAATGGCCGACCTGATCATGCAGAACTGGTATTGGGACTATTCCCGCAGTACCGCCATCAACTCAATTCCGCACAGATTTTTGCTGCGACATCAAGGCAGCAAGCAGTTGTGTTACCAGCAAAAGATGAAAAAATACTGCTAAGAAAAACTACATCAGAGCCATTTTGGCTGGCAGTGCCGATGACCGCTGGAGAACAGTTACTGCCAAGAGTTGCCCAATACGAACAAAGCGGTTCTTTGAGGCATAACTTCAGTTGGTTTGACAGCGCAGGCCGGCAAATACAGACCGACGGATTATTTATTGCACCTGAAACCGCGACATATTATTTGCAGTATTCAGGCTCCGGCAACCAAAGTTTGATTGAACTGGGTCTGTACCATCCGCGACAGCAAGCCGGTGTTTATGATGACCAGCGGGATCTGTTTGATACGTTTGATTTGGCCCGCCAGTTAGTCAGTGGCACCTATGCAGTTCCTGATGGCGGTGAGTACCTGAGTTTTCAGGCTAAAGCCGGCCAAAGTGTCAGTATTGAAGTTCATTCCGATCGCGGAAGCTCTTATGGTTCGGGCTCGGCTGTAGTATTCAGTCGTTCTACTCAGTTTGGATGGCAGGCGGTTTACGAGCAGTATTATTTTGGCAGTAACCAGCCGGCAAAATTGACGTTTACACCGAATATAGATCAGGAGTACATATTACAGCTCAAAGGTCCTGACACCTTAGATGTCTATGTCAGTGGCATAGCCCTGCCTGAGTTCGCTATCACCAGTGCGGCGAGTCCAGTCAATAGCGGTACGGTCAGTTGTTCTGCCAACCCAGTCGCTTATGGGCAACAAAGCCAATGCCAGGCGTCTGCCGCCAGCGGTTTTGCTTTCAGTCACTGGACAGGTGGTTGTAGTGGGAATCAGTCCTGCACCTTGCAAAATGTGCGTCGGCCGTCGCAAGTTCAGGCCGTGTTTAAACCGACGCAAGCAGTGGCCGCCAATGTGGCCGGTAACAATAGTGGCGGTCAGGTCAATCAGCGGTCGCTTGCCGTGATGGAAGGCGCGAAAGGGCGTTTTACATTAACTGCAGCCAGAGGATTCCGCATTAGCAAGCTGGTCAGCGGCAATTGTCCGGCAGGTCAATGGCTGGACGATGTCACTTATGAGACTGGCATCATTACCACGGCTTGTGCTGTGGAGTTCAGCTTTATTCCGATTCAGACTTCAGGTCTGAAGTGGTGGGTGTTGCTGCAGGCCGCAAGGCCGGCAGCACAATGATATAAGGGGCGACGCCTGCAGTTGCGTCGCCCCTGTTTCGCTTTGCCCAATCGTGTTCTTTGCCACGGCTTGGTGATGACGGCCGTCAGTCATTGCTCTGCCCCACTATGCCGCCGTGCTGCAAACAGCTGTCCATACGCCTGACAGGCTATGGCATCGTTGTCGTCATTCGTCTTCCGGTCTGGCCGTATAGGCTAAGCCGCAAATCCGTCCCATCGCCTGCAAAACTAATGCGCACCGCCGTCGCGGCGTGGATAAATTCAAATGGCGCCCCCTCGATTGGTGTCATGGCATACCGATCCCCATTCGGAAATAGCAGCGTTAATGCCTGGTTTTCATAGACGACTGATACTTTTGCTTGTGGCCGGGTAAATACATATTGCCCGGTTAATGATTGCAGAGCTTCGGCCGGCAGCGCTTTGCGCCTGACCTGCTCCTCGCGGAACTCGGGCCAATGGTAGACGCGGGACATCGCGTTGAGGAATTCGTGGCCAAGCGCGGAGCCGTTATCGGAGTTGCTCATAAAGACGGCACCGTCGCCCGTGCTCAGGTTGATTGTCATACCGGCACGGTAGCCAACAGTACCGCCGTAATGGGTGATAAACATCTGATCACCCGCGCCATTGAGGCGAAAACCATAGGCGTGGCCATCCACTGGCCTGGCCAGCAGCTCACGGATACTGGCCTGGCTGAAAATCTTACTTTCCCCCCGATAGCCTTTATGGATCTCAAGCAAAAATATCGCCAGGTCGCTCGGTGTTGCCCATAAACCAGCAGCGGCTTGTTCGGGATGATTGTGCCAACCACCGGGTACGGCGCTGCCATCGGCCCGATAGCCCGATGCGGCGCTAGTGTGGTTGGCGCTCGGCAACGGCTGGGTAAAATCTGCCTGCTTCATGCCTGCAGGAATTATCAGCCATTGGCGCATCAGCTGCTCGAATGGTTGTTGCAGCTGGTCTTGCAGCGCGATCTCAGCCACAGTGTAGCCGCCACCGGAGTACGCCAGTTGTGTGCCTGGTGTTATCAGCACTTCAACCTTGCGCGCATTACCGGGGGATTCGGCGCGAACGGTTTGCTGATCAGTGGGCAGCGGTTGCTGTTGCGCGTAACCGGCATAACCGCCAGGTGTGATGCCGGCGGTATGGGCGAACAAGTTCCGCAACGTCACCGGTTGCGTATCGGTTTGGCGCCCGGCTGGCAAATGATAGGACTTGAGATACTGTTCAATGTTGCGGTCGAAATCAATCAGACCAGCTTGTTTCATCCGCAACGCGGCCAACAAAGTAACAGGTTTCGCCAGCGAGCCAGCCTGAAACAGACTGCGACAATTGACAGCTGCACCACCGATCTTCAACTCACCCCAGGCGCCAGTCCAGTCCAGTTTTCCTTTGTGGATCGCCGCGACCGACAATGCGGGCACTTTGTGCCAGCGCATGCGTGTTGCGATATTCGCCGGCAGACTCTGATGGGCAAATACCACGCTGGGCAACATGTTTTGTACCAGCTGCTGCTGGCGTGGTAACGCCTGGTCCGCGACAAAACATGCGGTGCCGGGCTGAGCCGGCGCTGCGTTGAGCGGGAAGCCAGCAATTGCAGGACAGGCAAGTCCAGCAACAACCAGTCGCACCAATAGATGTCGATCCATATCCGCTTCCTTCTTTGTGAAAACAACATGAGTTGTGTTGGCGTTGGCCCAAAGTTGCGATCCGCCGCTAAAATTCTGGATTGATTACTCTGCCAACAACGGCCGGACATCAGTCCCGAGCAGTAGTTGATCGATCAATGGCTGCGCGATGGCCGGGCTTTGTGCCCGCAGCGCCCGGACAAAATCCATCGAACTCGCCGGCAGTAATGGATACCGGTGTTGTTGCCAGAGCTGACGCAGCGCGGCAATGATCACCGCATCGCCGAGTTCGGCTCTGAGTTTGGCAAACACCAAGGTCGCGCGGGAATACTGATCATATGACTCGTCGGCATCTATCAGACTGCTG
>JAIXSW010000061.1 GCA_027484495.1 Gammaproteobacteria bacterium | reverse complement strand
TATGGCATTGATATGCCGTCAGCAAACGAGCTGATCGCGCATGGCCATGATGTGGAAAGTATCTGCAAAATCATTGGCGCCGACGGACTGATTTTCCAGTCCCTGGAAGATCTGATTGCGGCAGTGCGTGAAGAAAATCCGGCGATTAAAAAATTCGAAACATCTGTATTTGACGGCGTTTATGTGACCAACGACATCACACAAGATTATCTGAATCGGCTGGATGCAGCCCGAAATGAAGATTCAATGGCGTTAAAAGCAGCGACCATGGCGGCTGATCTGGAATTATATAACGAAAGTTAATCGGCTCAGCATGACAGAACAAGGGAGCAATGGCTCCCTTGTTTTTTTGTGAATACGTCAATGTGTAAAGACAGGAGCGAAGCCTGAACTCCACAGAATGGCGGTCGCAGTTAACACACAGACTAATAAAATCAGCCCGCAGGTGACGACTGAGCTGGCATAGATAAACCCGCGTTCTTCCGGGATATGCATTAGGATCGGCACGCCGACATACAGCAGATAGACCGAGTACGACAGCCCCGCCAGTCCAACCAGCATGACAAACCAAAGCTCCGGATACAAAGAAGCCAGGCCGACCATAAATAATGGGGTGGAGGTATACGAAGCCAGCTCCAGCGTCTGGGTGTAGGTTGGTTCGGAACCGAAGGTGTGTGCCATCCAGTGCGCCAGATAAGCCAGCGCAAACACACCGGCAATCAGCGCGACATACATGGCAACAGCCAGCATGGCCGCACTGTCCGAGGTCAGACGAATAGGTTCACCCACACCGATACTCCAGCCGATATTGACGGCTGAGAAATAGGCACAGACGGAAGGGATCAGCGCAACCAGTAAAATGTGGGTCAGGCTGTATTTCAGACTTTCGTGGCGGTTATCAATGGTATGCCACTCTTCTTTCGGATGAGCGTATAAGCCCCATAAGTGATTTAAAATCATTTTGGTTATCCTTGTCTACTGCTACAGGTGAGGTCTCAGAGTGACAACGGAACACTCGTACATAAGGTATGGCTAACAGAGACTGAGTCGTCAAGTTAGCCTGATCAGATTACGGGCCTACTGGTGCAACTGGATCAGACGGGCAGGCCACTATGGAATTTAAAGTCCTGGTCCGGGCTCTGGATCAGGTCTGCTTCAAGGCGCAGGAAGTGTTGTACTCTGGGCGTGATATCGGTCTTTGAGATCTGTCGGGCCAATGTCAGATAATCGTCAAAATGTCTTGCTTCAGAGCGAAGCAATGAAAGATAAAACTGACTGAGTTCAGTGTCGACCACATCGGCCAACGCGGCAAAACGCTCACACGAACGGGCTTCGATCAGGGCGCCGCAGATTAATTTGTCGACCAAAATTTGTGGTTCATGCGTTTTGCAGGCGCTGATCAGGCCTTTGGCATAACGGCCCGCGCTGATATTGCTGTATGGAATATCGCGAGCCTGCATGATCTCCAACACCTGATAAAAATGATGCAGCTCTTCGCGGATTAACAACACCATTTTGCCGATAATGTCGTCACTGTACGGTACATCGGGACGGCCGGCTAAATCGCGGCTCAATTTGACACTATTGCGAAGCGAAGCCGCATCGCCAATAAAACGGTAAGCAAAATCTTCAAATGGCTTCAGCCACTCCAGCAGCGCCATCGAACCTGCTTTATCTACGGCATATTTACGCAGTAATAGCATGGCGGTTTGCGCCGCTTTTAATTCGCAGAGTAAATGATCCTGCAGCAGCACCGCCAGCTGTTCTGGTTGTTGCGCTTTTTTGATCCATGCCTGTGGGGTTGGACATAACAAAAACTGGTGAATAGGGGCTAATAACTCAGAGTAATTCATCAGATTTATTCTCAGTCTGACACAGGCTGTGGTGGAATTAATGACGCAAAATGTAAGTGCCAGCCGGACGGACTCACGGCCAGATACGAACTTTGGCTATACCAGTCGCCCAATACATAACGCCAGGCTTTTCGGCCGTCAGTCAGATGCAGCTGATGAACTGCGGGACGATGCGTATGCCCGTGGATCAGATGTTGTACCTGAAATGATTGCATCACTTTTGGAACTTCGTCCGGCGTCACGTCCATGATCATCGACGATTTTGCCATTTTATCACTGGCACTGACCCGACGGGCTTTGCGGCCCAGATGCTGGCGATACCACAAAGGCGTATGCAGAATCAGCCATTGCCACCAGGGTTGATCCCACCAGCGGCGGAATTTCTGATAACCCAGATCCAGCGTGCACAAGCTGTCGCCATGCATCAACAGGGTAGGAGTGCCGTAAAAATCGACCACTGTATGCGGCGCTAACAACTGCATGCCGGCACGGCGCGCGTAGCCCTGCTTGAGCAGAAAATCACGATTGCCATGGCAAAAATACACCGGAACGCCATGCACCGTCAGTTGCCGGATCGCTGCGGCGACTTGCTGTAGCAACGGTTCCGGATTGTCATCGCCAATCCAGACCTCAAACAAATCGCCGAGAATATACAGAGCATCAGCCTCGCGAGCGCGGCCGCCCAAAAAATGCAGAAAGGCCTGAGTAATATCAGGCCTGTCCGGACTTAAATGCAGATCAGCGATCAGCAGGGTCGAGCGTTCAGCCATGTAATTCGGCTTTCTCGAGCACGACGTTTTCAACCGGTACATCGGCATGACCGAATTTACGGCCGGTCGCGACGGTACGGATCTTGTCAATCACGTCCATGCCTTCGACCACTTCACCGAACACACAATAGCCCCAGCCACTGGCGTTTTTACCACTGAAGTTCAGGAAACTGTTGTCTGCAACGTTGATAAAAAACTGGCAGGTTGCTGAATGTGGGTCGTTGGTACGCGCCATGGCGATGGTGCCTTTTTTATTGGCAACGCCGTTGTCTGCTTCGTTCTGGATTTGACCTTTGGTCTCTTTTTGCTCCATGTCCTGAGTAAAACCGCCACCCTGGATCATGAAACCGTCGATAACCCGGTGGAAGATGGTGCCGTCGTAAAAACCTTCTGCAACATATGATTTGAAGTTTTCGACGGTTTTTGGCGCTTTATCAGCAAATAACTGCAGTTTGATAACGCCAAAGTTGGTATGAAAAGTAACCATTATTCATCCTCTTAAAAAAATTTGCGCTAGTGTACCTGATGCGCTGCGGAACACAAAGCAAGGATAGCTCAGGCCGGTAGGCGGTGTTACACTATCTCCTTTCTCGCGGCTTGTTGCCGCCATGTTTTTTGTTATCCACTGAGGAATTTATGCTACAGATTTACAACACGCTGACCCGCCAGAAAGAACAGTTCAAACCTTTGGTCCCCGGCAAAGTCGGCATGTATGTCTGTGGTATTACCATTTACGATTTCTGTCACGTCGGCCATGCCCGCACTTATGTCGCTTTTGATGTGATGAATCGCTACTTACGTTTTTCCGGTTACGACGTGACTTATGTCCGCAATATCACTGATGTTGACGACAAAATCATTCGTCGTGCCAATGAAAACGGTGAAAGCTGTGATGCATTGACAGCTCGTTATACCGAAGCGATGCACGCCGACTTCAAAGCGTTAAACCTTCTGCCCGCGGATATTGAACCGCGAGTCACCACGCATATGCATGAAATCGTTGAGTTAATTCAGACATTGCTGGCAAAAAAACATGCTTACATCGCGGCCGATGGTGATGTGCTGTTTGATGTCAGTACTTTTGCCGAATACGGTCAGCTTAGTCAGCAGAACCTCGATATGCTGCAGGCGGGCGCCCGGGTTGAAATTGACCAGGCCAAAGACGATCCGCTGGATTTTGTGCTGTGGAAGATGGCAAAACCCGGTGAGCCAAGCTGGGAATCGCCATGGGGTGCAGGTCGTCCGGGCTGGCATATCGAATGTTCGGCGATGAGCGCCAAACACCTAGGTACGCATTTTGATATTCACGGTGGCGGCTCAGATTTGCAGTTCCCGCATCATGAAAATGAAATTGCACAAAGTTGCTGCGCGCACGGCACGCAATACGTCAACACCTGGATCCATACTGGCATGGTGCAGGTGGATAAAGAGAAAATGTCCAAGTCACTGGGCAACTTCTTTACCGTGAAAGACGTGCTGGCGGAATACAACCGCGAATCTGTACGCTATTTCCTGATCTCCAGTCATTACCGCAGCCAGCTGAACTATTCAGCGGAAAACCTGCTACAGGCACACGCGGCATTGGGTCGTCTGTACACGGCGCTGCGCGGTGTGACGCCAGCAACGACTGTGGACCTGGATAACGACTATGTTCGTCAGTTTAATGCGGCGATGGACGATGATTTTAATACGGCGCTGGCTCTGCCGGTGCTGTTTGATCTGGCGCGTGAAATCAACAAAGCCAAAACCGATGATGCCGGCAAAGCTGCGGAGTTGGCTGCATTGCTGATTAAACTGGGCGAGATCCTCGGTGTGTTGCAAGGCGACGCGGAGTCATTCCTGCAAGCCGGTGGTTCGGATGGCGATGTGGCTGAGATTGAAGCATTAATTGCCAGCCGCAATGCAGCCCGCGCTGCGAAGGACTGGGCTGCTGCCGATGCTGCCCGTGCTGCGCTGACCGCGAAAAATATCATTGTCGAAGATAAAAACGGCGTCACGAGCTGGCGACGTGGTTAATTTGGGTTCTGATGAATGAAAAAACGCGGCATCAGCCGCGTTTTTTATAACCAGGGATGGTTGGTATGCCGCAAACGCAGGAGCAGTTTGTGGCGATTCCAAACCTTTAGCTTACATGTCATGAAACTGTTCGCAGGCTTCCAGTGTGTTTTCAATCAGACAGGCCACCGTCATCGGGCCGACGCCACCTGGCACCGGGGTAATAAACCGGGCATGTTGTACAGCTTTGTCGAATTCCACATCACCAACCAGCTTGCCGGAATCTAAACGGTTAATCCCGACGTCAATCACCAATGCTCCAGGTTTGACCCAGTCACCCGGGATAAATTCAGGCTTACCAACCGCAACCACCAATAAGTCAGCGCGGCGAAC
>JAIXSW010000311.1 GCA_027484495.1 Gammaproteobacteria bacterium | reverse complement strand
GCTGTGAAATGGCGGTCGGATGTGGATTCTGCAGAGTGATGGTTGCGCTGATGCTGGCTTGTTGTGCCTGAGGTTGCAGGCTGGCGCTGAGTTTGACCTGCCGTACCACCGGTTGCGGGACTGTCTGCCAGTGTTGGTATTGTCGCTCATAGGCGGCCTGTTTCGCCTGGCGCTCGTCGCGGCTTTGCAACGCGCCGGTCTGATCGAGTTGTTGATGCAAAGACCAGCCTTTCGTTAGCGTCAGCATCGCGAATAGCGCGGCGCAGGCAGTCATTGGCGTTAGCCTGATGGCAAGCTTGTTGCTGCTGAAACCGGTACCGCGATGATAAAACTGTAAGGCCAGCGCAAACAGGCTCAGCGCCAATAAAGCCCACAGCAGCAGATAAGGCCAGAAGCCGCCGCTGCTGAGGTCACCGGCAAAGGTTTTGGCTGTGTTGCCTAAAGCGCCTTGATAGCCCCACAAATTATCCGGCAACGCCAACTGGCTTTGGCCGATGCGCCAGAACGGATGCTGCAATTGCAGCATGGCCGGCAGTGGTGACAGCCCGAATGCCAGCAGGCCGGCGACCGCCAGATTGGCCCACAGTGGCTGGCGTAACAACGCATGGCAGGCCAGCAATAACGGTGTCCAGACCCACAACGGCAGCACTAACAATAAGCCTTGCTGGCCGTATTCAAGCAGGTCCAGCGGCACCTGCAACAGCACTTGCGCCAGTGCAACAGCCGCCAGACTCAGCACGACCAGTAGCAGAACCAGCCCGTATAACACCACGAACTGGCTGGATAACAACAGCGCCGATGGCACCGGAGTGGCGGCGATCAAACCATCGATGCGCTGCTGGCGGTTCAGCCAGGCCACCTGATAGACCCAGAATGCCAGCAACAACAGGCCAAAGCGTGGGATCAGATCGCCACTGACCCGGTTGATGGCATCCCGGCTGTTTGGCAGTAACTGGCTGAAAGGTTCGGCATAGCCCAGACCTGTGTAAACTTCACTGAAAATCAGGCCGCACAGCGCCAATAAAGCCAGCAGTGTGCTGCGCTGCCAACAGAGTTGTTGCCACTGTAGCTGCAGCAGATTGCGAAAGACCGGCCAAAAGGTCAGCGCGCCGGGCGGGCAAGGCTGGTACTGACCCTGTGTCTGATTCTGTGGCAGGCCGTTTGATGCAGCGCTTTGTGTAGCGGCTGTTGAGCGCATCGACAGCGTCCTGCGCCGATGTTCCGGTTGTGGCAAAGCGGTTGTCCCGGGCCGCAGCGCCCGCCAGCAGAGCCAGGCTGTCAGGCTTAAGATCAGCAGACGATTCAGCCAAAAGGTCAGGTCCAGCTGCCACAGGCCGGCCGGCATCGCGCCCTGCTGTTGCAGTTGTGCCAGCAGCGGGCTCAGCGCATACAGGTCCAGATACAGCATCAGCTGACTCAGTAGCGGCGACATCGACTGGCTGTTTGCCATCAGCGGCGACCCGGTTGCCGCCGCCAACAGCATGTAACCGAGCCAGATCGCCGCGCCTTGTAAATAGAGCGCCAGCGGCGACTGACTATGACGGCTTAACCACAAAAACAATGTGACCAGCAAGGCCAGGGCCGGCACTTGCTGCACCAGCAGCAGAAGCACCGACCAGCGCCAGATCTCGCTGCTATCCGCCAGCCCCTTCGACATCACCAGCGCCACCATCACGAGGAAAACCAGCTGCAGCAGCAGGGCACAGAGCCATAAACCAGTGGCGCGCACGGCCAAACGCTGGCGTAGGTTTTGCGCGCTGACGTCAATCAGCGCGCTGATGCCATGCTGGCTATCGCGGCAGAACGCCAGCGGCGCCAACACGCCAATCAGCAGCGGCTGAATCGACATCAGCAGCATGCTATGACGCAGCAACAGCGCCTTTTCCGGTTGCGCATCGATAGAACCCGGATTCAGATTGACCAGCGCAGCAAAGGCCAGCGCCAGCAACAGGCAGAGCCAAAATTGCGGCTGCACCCGGTAGAACCGCCATTCGTTGTAAAGCAGGACGCCAAGCTTCATCACGCACGCTCCAGTTGAGCCTGGGTCTGCGCCAGAGCCAGAAAATAGCGGTCCTGCAAAGTCGCGGCGACGGGCTGAAAGTCTGGGCCTGGACGTTGCGGCGCAAACACGCGCAGCAGCGGGATGCCGCGTTGGTAGCTGCGTTGCAGCAGTTGCGCCTGTGGCGGCAGGGCGATCGCAGCGCCATAGGCCTGCCAAATCTGTCCGGTTAGGGGCGTGATTAAATCCTGCGTGTCGCCTTGCAGCACAATCTGGCCCTGCAGCAGGATGGCGATGTTTGGACAAAGCTGTTCGATATCATCAACAATATGGCTCGACAGCAGCACCAGCCGGTCACGGCTGATCTCACAGAGCACGTTATGCAGCTGCGCGCGCTCCTGTGGATCCAGTCCGGCGCTCGGTTCATCAAGGATCAACAGTTGCGGGTCGCCGAGCAGCGCCTGCGCGATGCCAAAACGCTGGCGCATGCCACCGGAAAAGTGCGCCACTGTTTTACCGGCCACGGCGCTGAGGTTGGTCAGCGCCAGTAACTGGTTGATCTGGTCACGCCGTGCTTTGGCCTGATGCAGGCCTTTGAGCACGGCGATATGTTCCAGCAACGCCTGACAGGATAAATGCGGATAGACGCCAAATTCCTGCGGCAAATAACCGAGTTGCCGGCGCAGGCGCTCCGGCTCCTGCAGAACATCAATGCCATCAAACAGCAGCGTGCCGCTGTCGGCGCTTTGCAGCGTGGCAATAGTGCGTAACAAACTGGATTTACCGGCGCCATTGGGCCCGAGCAGGCCAAATAGCCCGCAGCCTGCCGTCAGGGTCAGCTGACGCAGTGCCTGGGTGCCGTCGGCATAGGTTTTAGAGAGTTGTTGAATTTGTAACATCTGCTGGCTTCTTGCTGTGGTCAATGCCGTTGAGGCTAAAGCCACGTCGCGGTGCGGCTCAAGCCGGCAATGACCAACCGGCCTGTTGGGATGATCAAGCCATAAAAACAGCAGGAAACCAGTTCGTCAGGCCAAAACCGGTTTTTGTCAGCGCAAAGATGACAATCCCGCTGGCGGCAGGCAGCATAAGGCCATCTCCCTTGGACGCTCTGTACTGATGAAATTTGCTGATCTGATCAAAACAGACGCTCTGCTGGCGCTGTTACCCGTGCTGCTCGCCTGGCTATGG
>JAIXSW010000181.1 GCA_027484495.1 Gammaproteobacteria bacterium | reverse complement strand
GCAGTGAAATTCTGCTCCAGGCCCAGGCCTAACACCCCGTGCACCAGATCATCATCTATGTCTTTATAACCAACTGTGGTCACGACAGTGGCATTTGGCAGTGTTTTGGTACTGACCACGTATGGGTAATAACCCACATGATCCACACTGCTGACGCCAGCGCGGTAAAACAGCACTGCATCATCACTGATCCGGGTTTTGCCTAATACTGATAATGTCAGCGCATCACTGTCCAATCGGCTCTGTCCGAGTTCAGCTTGCTTCTTTTCGGCAAATAACTGTTCAGCACTGAGCTCCACGGACCACTGCTGGTTGATCACAAAACCAGCGCCCAGCTGATAACCGGCGCCGCTCACATCAACAGGTTCACCACTGCGGCTGTATTGCGCGCCGGCAACCGCATAAAAATCGCTGGCCGCATGCGCTTGCGACGCCAGTACCGCAACCCCAATCAACAACATTTTAGAGCACACACGCAACATCTTAAGTTCCTTTTTTAGACACTAAAGTCCTTTTCAAGTTACATTAATTAAATGTTAACTGCAAGCCGTTCTGGAGCGATAACGGTACCATTGCCATAGCTCGGGCCGCCGTTTTTCCTGCTGTAGCGCCGTTTATCACTTTTTTGCCCTGCCGCTGAGCCACTCAGGCAGAATGCTTTTCATCAACTGCGCAATAACCAAAACGCAGTCGCCGCCCCCTGACCATCCGGAGAGACTAATGAACGAACTGATGCAAACTTTTAGCAATGCCAGCCCGATGTTCTGGGCTACTCTGATCCCACTGGTACTGTTTATCTGGTTTTTACCGGTGATCCTGGCGGTGTTTTTTAACCGGCCACATCTGAAATATATCGCCATCGCGGCAGTACCGGCCGGCATTTCGTTTATCGCCTGGGGCGCACTGATTGTCTGGGCCTGTAGCGGTAAAGTCAGTGGCCGTTTTAACCAGTGGTTCGAGAAACAACAAGGGCGCAATTAAGCGCCCTTATCACTGTGAACTAAGCCTCAGCTGACTTTAAACTTACCGACCAGACCAAACAGCATCTGTGACAAGGTGCTGATTTCGTTCGATAACTGGTCATTGCGTTTTGCCACTTCACCGGCCGCCAGCGCCTGATCATTCAGCGCATACAGGTTTTTACTGATTTCATCCGACACTGTGGTCTGCTCTTCCGTGGCAGCCGCAGTGCGAACTGCCATATCATTGACCTGCAAACTCGCCTGCATACTGTCCTGAAACACCTGCTCAGCGCGGGCGAAATTGTTCACCGTCAAATCGGCTTTATCTTTGCCACTCCCGATCGCCTGCCGCGACTCCGTCACGCGCAGATGCAACTGCTCAATCATCTGCTGAATATGATTGGTACTTTGTTGGGTACGTGATGCCAGCGTTCTGACTTCATCTGCTACCACTGCAAAACCACGGCCATGCTCACCGGCACGTGCCGCTTCGATGGCCGCATTTAGCGCCAACAAGTTGGTCTGATCAGCAATGCTGCGGATCACTTCCAGCACAGAAGAAATAGTCGAAGAGCTTTGTTCCAGCTCTTCGGCCGCCCCCAGCGCCTGATGCACGTCACGCGTTAAGTTCTGCATGCTGCTGTTCACTACTTTCACCACTTCGAGGCCCTGACCGGCACTGCGTTTGGCCTGCTCTGACACTTGCGCCGTTTCCGTGGCCACCTGCGCCATTTCTTTATTCGCCATCGCCATTTCATGTACAGCACTGACAATAGAATCCGACGCGATATTCAATGACTGGGTGATCGCACTGGTTCTGTCGGCCGATTCCGACAAATGCCCGGTTAACTGACTGAGCTGATTGGCCTGGCGCAAAATGGCCGCGATCATTTCACATTGCTTCCCGATGAAGTTATTGAATTCATGTGCTAAATCAGCCACTTCATCTTTGGTATCGATCTGAAGCCGCGCAGTTAAATCACCATCACCATTGGCGATGTCACTTAAACGGGCAGATAAAGTGCGGATTTGTTCGGCCAGTTTTTTTGGCCCCTGATAACTGAACCAGCCGGCAATCACCAGCAGTAACAACGACAGGCTGTATACCCAGATTTTAGTCGTGCTGATATTGGCGTTCAGCTCTTTTTGTTCTTGTTCAGATCGTGCCAGTGCAGCTTCACCGGCTTTATCCAGCACATCGCGCAGTGCAGAGAACTCCGTTTGCTCCCGCTCTGCCAATGCGGCTTTTTGCCCGGCATCCTGATTATCCAGCAAAGTCACGGCACTTTGTTGCCAACGCTGAAACTGTGTGTCGAAGCCGGAGAATTGGCCGGTAATATCAGGATAAGCTTTTAATGTACTCAGATACTGATCAAAACGTTCTTTCACCTGCGCCGCATTGTCAGCAAAATCTTTGCGTTCCGTGGCGGCATCACCCACCCCACTGAGCAGATGAGTGGTGGCGAGTTTGGCCTGATAAATATCGCGGTCGGCGTTTAACACTAATGAGATTGCCTGCAAAAATTTCTCGGCTTGGACTTCCAGCGCTTTATGCTGCATAGCGATTAAACTGCTGAACATTAACATCACAGCGAGCAGGCTGACGCCTAACATCACCACCGGAATACTGCTTTTGACTCGGATACTCTGCCAGTTCATCGTGTGTTACCTCTGTCCTGAGAATGGTCGGTAAACACCCAAACGGGTGTTTTACTAATGGGGGTACAATGCAGTATGGCCGGCTCTTTCACTTTCTGCCAAATCTGCTCCTAAATCAGTCAGATGCGATATGATACTCAGCCGTGTTTGTAGCATGATGCCGACGAGGACCATCCAAGTGAGAACAGCAGCAAATTCCACGACCCTCGGCGACCTGAATGTCCGGTTATTATTAGGCGCCGTGCGCCGGCGTGGACAGGTCTCAAGGCCTGAACTGGCAATCGAGCTGGGCTTGTCGTTACAGGCAGTGACGCGGATTGTCGCCGGCCTTTGCCGCGACGGATTGCTGCAAAGTTGCGGTAAAAAAACCTTAGGCGTAGGTCAGCCGACCCAGTTTTATCAACTCGTGGCCGATGCTGTCTTCAGTATTGGGATCCAATTACAACGCACGCAACTGCAGCTGGTGCTGGTCGATTTCTGCGGCAATATTCTGCGCCGCCAGCACTATCCGTTAAGCGACTGGCTGCCGCAGCAAGTTCAACCCGCCTTATTACAGCAAACCCGGCAGTTATTGGCGCAGCTGTCCGCACTGCAGCTGGAGCGGCTTTGCGGTATTGGCCTCGCCATGCCCTGGTTTGCCGGCAATAGTCAGTTTGCTGCCCGTTTATACCCGCAACTGACGGCACAGCAGCTACAGGCTCTGCAACAGGCCTGGCAAGGCGTTGACCTCGCAACCGCGTTACAGGCTGAACTGCAGGTCCCGGTTTATCCGGAAAATGATGGCTCTGCCGCTGCTGCAGCTGAGTTGTGGCTTGGCAAACCGGTTGCCACGGATTTTTTGTATTTGTATCTCGACCAGTTGGTCGCAGGAGGGTTAGTGCTCAACGGCCAGTTGTGGCGTGGCCGCCACGGGAACGCCGCCCATTTGGCGGTGTTGCCGGTTTCGCAGGGGCAGTTGTTATTGCAACAGCCGGATGCCAGCACTATCAGCACGGGTCTGCAGGCGACCATCGCGTTACTGGATATTCCGCTGGTCATTATCGACAGCAGTACAGCATGCGATTTGGCGCCGTTGCTAACCAGCGTCCAGCAACACCTGCAAGCATGGCCAGCGCTGGGACTGCTGGCGCCGCAGCTACAACCCGGCAGCCTCGGCGCCGATGCCATGCTGCTTGGCGCCGCCATGCTACCGCTCTATCAGACCTATGCCGCCGACCGGACCGTGCTGTAAGCCTAAGACCTTACAGCTCTGCCGCCGGCTCGCTGGCACGACTGGTCTGGCGCCGGAACCGGCTTAACATCAGATACACCGCCGGCGTGCTGTACAGCGTAAACAGCTGACTCAGCAATAAACCACCGACAATACTGGTGCCCAGCGGCTGCCTGAGCTCCGAACCTTCGCCCATGCCAAGCAGCAGCGGCACTGCTCCCAGCATCGCGGCGCAGTTCGTCATCAGAATAGGCCGCAGCCGTTGCTGACCGGCCAATACAATAGCTTCAAGCGGTGACAGGCCCTGCTGGCGTTCAGCGGCTAAGGCAAAATCGACCAGCAGAATGGCGTTTTTCATCACAATGCCGATCAGCAGGAACAAACCGAGCTGGGCAATTAAATTCAGCGGCGTATCCGTCAGATACAGCGCCAGCAAAGCGCCAAGCGCGGTACAGGGTAAAGTCGACAGGATCACCAGCGGCTGCAGCGTGCTTTCGTACAAAATACCCAGCAGCAGATACACCGCCAGCACCACACCGATAAACAACCATAGCTGATCGCCCTGACTGAACACCGCATTGCGCTGATCTTCGCCGTTCAGCGCATAAATCGCTGTCGGCACCATCAGTTCAGCCAGCATCCGGTCCAGTGCCGCATCCGCTTGTTGTGCGCTGACACCTTCCGCCAGCGCATAGCCGATACCTTGTGCAGCAAATTGGTTGTCGCGGCGAATACGGTCATTCGACAGGCCATACTGATAACTGGTGAAGGCGCTGAGTGGTACCCGCTCGCCACGGCTGTTAATCAGTTGCAGCTGTTTCAGCACTTCCGGCTGCGCGGTGTAGCCCGGCAACAACTCCATGACGACCCGATACTGGTTCATTTCGTCATACAGCGTGGCAACCTGGCGCTGCGAAAATGAGTTGTTCAGCAGTGTGGCGACTGCGCGCATATCGACACCGAGTCGCTGCGCCGCTTCACGGTCAACCGACAATACAATTTGTTGGGTGTCTTCGCCGCCTGGCGTGTTGACGTCGACCAGCTCCGGCAATTCCTGCATCGCTTTGGCGATTTTCTTCGACCAGCTTTTCAGCAGTTTCAGATCGCCCGACATCAGCAACAGTTCATAGTCGGAACTGGCAAAAGGCGATGCCAGCCGGATGTCCTGATCGACACTTAAAAACATCATACCACCGGGGATCACCGGCGCACCGGCACGGATACGGTTGACGACTTCCTGCGCCGACACCCCGCGTTCGTCCAATGGTTTTAACCGGATGCGCAGGAATGAATTACTGGTGCCCATCGCACCGCCACTGGCGCCGGTGACATCAGCAATGGCCGGATCTTTCAGCAGATATTGACGGTAAGCTTCGATTTTTGGCTGCATCAGCTGATAAGAAAAACCATCGTCGCCACGGACAAAACCATTCAGCTGGCCCGTGTCCTGCTCCGGTAACATGCCGCCGGGCAGCGTGCGGAACAACCAGACCGAGGCGGCAAATAACAACACCAACAGCGCCAGCACCCAATACCGTTTACCCAGCACCCAGCGTAAACTGCGCTGATACCGTTGCTGAAAGCGGTAGAAAAAACCGTCCGCCTGATCTCGCGGAGCTTCCTTCACCATCAGCCGCGCCGACAGACCTGGCGTCAGCGTTAACGACACCAGCAACGAGATCAGCATGGCGCCGACCAGCGTGATGGAAAACTCGCGGAACAGCCGCTCGACTAAACCGCCCATAAACAAAATCGATAAAAACACCACCACCAGCGCCAGGTTCATCGCCACCAGCGTAACACCGACTTCACTGGCACCGCGCCGGGCTGCACTTAACGGCGACAAGCCCTGC
>JAIXSW010000329.1 GCA_027484495.1 Gammaproteobacteria bacterium | reverse complement strand
GCGACTACAACACTCATCAGAAACGCAACGAGAAGTTGCCGGATGTTTCGCATGAAAACTCTCCCTAGCTGGCTATTTTCATTAGATTTTATTTCTTTTCTAGCTTAGCCGATTCATCCACGTCACAGCGAGAATTTACTTGGGCCAAACCACAAATTTTTCTTTTAGTTCAGAAACTGCTAGATTACGCCGTCCTTAACCCTGTTATAACCCATGTGCCCAGATGACTACAAACACAAAATACAATCTGACCACGCGAATTCTGCTCGCGATGGCTATCGGTATCCTTGTCGGTACCTTCTTTAAATTCCTGCTGGACGGTCAAGCGGAAAGAACGGTAAATATTGGTGAATTCAGCTTTGGGATCAAAGCCTTATTTATTGACGGTTTCTTCCATGTTGGCGGTCAGATTTTTATCTCCAGCTTGAAAATGCTGGTAGTGCCGTTAGTTTTGGTATCTCTGATTTGTGGTACCAGCTCATTGAAAGACGTAAAAACGCTGGGCCGCATTGGCACCAAATCAATGGGTCTGTATATCCTGACTACTGCGATGGCGATTGCCATTGCGGTGTTCTTCGCCGTACTGATTAAACCCGGCGAAGGCGTAAACTTGCAGCTTGCGACCAGCTTTGATGCCGGTCAGGCACCTGGCATCGCCCAAGTTTTTATTAATATGTTCCCTGCCAACCCAATCGATGCAATGGCAAAAGGAGAGATGCTGCAGATCATTGTATTTGCAGTCTTATTTGGTATTGCAATGGCACTGGTTGGTGATGCCGGTGAACGACTGCGTCTGTTCTTTGAAGACCTGAATACCGCCATTATGAAGCTTGTTGAGATTGTGATGCACTTCTCACCTTATGGCGTGTTCTTCTTGATGGCGAAGCAATTCACCATTTTGGAACTCAGCGATATGGTCAACCTTGGCAAGTATTTTGGCCTGGTCATGTTTGTGTTGTTTTTTCACGGTTTCATGGTGTACGGCAGTTTCCTCGCCTTTGTTGGTCGGTTAAATCCGCTGATGTTCTTCCGGAAAATGAAAGAAACAGCACTGTTTGCGTTTAGTACGTCAAGCAGTAACGCGACTATTGCCAGCAATATGACCACCACAACCCACAAACTGGGCGTCGATAACAAGGTCGCTTCTTTTACTATCCCGCTGGGTGCGACGATTAATATGGACGGCACTGCCATTATGCAGGGCGTCGCGACCATCTTTATCGCACAGGTCTATAACATCGACCTGACCATGAGTGATTATCTGCTGGTGGTATTAACCGCGACCCTGGCGTCGATTGGCACTGCAGGCGTGCCGGGGGTTGGTTTGGTAATGCTGGCCATGGTTC
The DNA here is from genome assembly GCA_027484495.1 of Gammaproteobacteria bacterium. Lineage (GTDB taxonomy): Bacteria > Pseudomonadota > Gammaproteobacteria > Enterobacterales > Alteromonadaceae > Pararheinheimera. The sequence continues at coordinate 3,311 of JAIXSW010000329.1, read as the reverse complement.
TGCAACAAGTCGGCTTGCCGGTTGAAGGTATCGCGTTGATTATCGGCGTCGATCGCTTGCTGGATATGACCCGCACCGCCGTCAATATCACTGGTGATGCCATGGTATCGTGTCTGGTCGCGAAAAGTGAAAACTGCTTTGACGAGAAGGTTTATAACGATCCAAAAGCAGGTCAGCAGTTCTGATCAGCAATGAATCGTCAGAAAAGCCGGCAATGCCGGCTTTTTTTTACTCACTGCAGAAGCAATTGATTAGCGTAGATATAAAATGCGCACATTATTTATGACCACTGTATACGCCAGCTGGTTTCTATTAACACACTGGTGTCAAACCGGCGACGGGCAAAGCCCTGCCCCGTCAGATCGCGCTGTTGCAACTGCGTGATGCTGGCAAAATCAAACAACGCTCTGATTTCATCCGCAGGAACACTGAATGGCGGTCCCTGCTTTTCAGTTGCCGGATACTCCAGACTCAACAACAACAGGTCGGCCTGTGGGAGTAACGTTCTGAGATGGCGGACATAGCGTTGCCGCATTGAAACAGGCAAAGCTATTAGTGCGGCACGATCATAGATGCGTTGACAAGCGCCAACATGCGTCGGGGACAATGCAAAATAATCCCCCTGATACAGACATATATTGGCAGCCTGAGATCTGACAAAGCCTGCTTCCTCGCACGTTTCCACGGCGAGTCCGTTTTCACGGAAAAAGTCGGCACAGGCCAGATCAGACAACTCCACACCAGTCACTGCAGCATACTGAGCCAGAAAAAGCAGGTCCGGCGACTTACCGCATAGCGGCACAAATACCGGCCGCTGATCCAGCCAGTCGACCGGCGCCTGACTCAACAATGGATGGACTGCATCCAGTTGCCAGCCCAATTGGTCCTGCTGCCAGCAACGCAACCAGAATGCCGGCTCCATTTCAGCGCCACAATGTCAGTTGCTGTAGCTGCTGTACCGTGCTTTTTAGCGCTGTCGCTGCAGCCAGTCCCAATTTCTCTGCAATGGACTTGCGGATCCGATATTGCACTTTGTAAACCTGACGTTCGTTCAATTGCGTCAACAGGTAATCATCGCTGGTCGTCAGCTCATCTACCAGTTTCAGCTCAAGCGCCTGATAACCAAACCAATGTTCACCGGTTGCCACTTCATCGATGTCCAGCTGCTGCCGGTGACGCTTCACAAAGTGTTTAAACAGCACGTGGGTTTCTTCCAGTTCCTGCTGAAACTTTTGCCGGCCTTTGTCGGTATTTTCACCAAAGACTGTGACTGTCCGCTTAAATTCGCCGGCCGTGAATTGCTCGAAATCAATGTGGTTCTTTTTCAGCAACTTATTGAAGTTTGGCAGCTGAGCAATGACGCCAATCGAGCCAACAATGGCAAAAGGTGCCGCGACAATTTTATCTGCAATGCACGCCATCATATAACCACCACTGGCAGCAACTTTGTCCACTGCCACCGTCAGCGGGATATTTTTCTGCCGCAAACGCTGTAACTGAGAAGCACCCAGCCCATAACCGTGTACGACGCCACCACCCGACTCCAGACGAACCAGCACGGCATCGTCCGATTGTGCGACAGCAAGCACCGCCGTCACTTCCTCCCGTAGTGCGTCCACTTCATGGGCGTCCATACTGCCGGTAAAATCAATAACAAAAAGCTTCGCCTGTGGCGTGGTCGCTTTACTGGCTGCTTTCTGCCAAATTTTAAACGCTTTTTTATCCAGCAGCTGCTGCTGCAAGTCTGACTTTAACGCCTGATAGTCCGCCGATAAATCATCAAAACACAATTCACCTTTGTTGGCTTTGGGTTTGACCGTCGCAATGACAATCATCAGGATCACCGCACCAATCGCCAACACCAACGTCAGCGTTTTGGCGAGAAACATGCCGTATTCGAATAGAAATTCCACTTGTTATCCTTTGTCGTTAACCTGTTGCCATTCTAACGCGACATTCCGTCTGCCGGATAGCCTCGAAACAGACCGGCTACTGCGCGCAAACGCCAAATTCAGGCGAAAAAAAACCCGGCAATACCGGGCTTTTTAGTCATTTCTGCAGTTATTGTGCTTTCAGCACCGCCGCATTGGTCACCTGAATGGCTGTACCGCGACTTAAGAAAAACGAAGCGGTTTGCCGCTGCATTTCTGCTGTCGCCGCCGCACTGGCCGTCGGACTCAGAATTGACGCATGGTCACCTTCAGTGAAACGTGCAATCGCGGCACGCTCGATCACGTAGCCACCTGCTTTGGCTGGCAGGCCAACTGCACCTAACAACCGCGCCAAAGGTTCAGTACCACCTAGCGGCATATTAACAGCCTGGTTTGGAATGACCTGATCAGACTTGTTGGTAGAGCCATTGCCGACAACTTCCAGAATATGTACTGGTGTTTTGCCTGCTACGTGCATCGCAGCGTAGTTATTTGGATCGCCGGCATCAGTAATCGTCTGGGCGGCAAATACAAATTGGCTAAACGTGGCGCTGATCGCGGTTAAAGTGGCAACCTGACCTTTTGCAGTCAAATCCGCCAGATAACCATCAACAAAACGGGCAGCACAGCCGGCATAGGTTGCAGCATCCACACAAACTTTCTGTGCATCAACAAAAGCCTTGAACCCTGTCGACAACGCCGCAGATCCCAGCATGACACTGGATTTGATAGTGTTGCCAAATTCAGGTGATTCCATCAGGAAATTCGCCACTGCGCCACCAGGCATTGCTAAAGTACTAGCCCTTACTTTATAAAGCGCATCTGCCTGTGCGACGCCGGTTGTTGCATTCGCCAATGCCACCATACTTGCACCAGTGATTGCACCCAAAGAGTGTCCCATAAACTGCACATCTTGCGTATTCAGCAGGCCCGTCGTGTTATTGAAGTTCAGGCCCAAACGCAGACCTAACATATCAGCAATACTTTGGCGCAAGTTGTCACGGGTAACCAGCATATCTGCCAGATTCATATAGACAGTCGCATTACCCGATTCCTGACAATAGGCTCCAGATGCAGTCACGTCTTTTTTACCGTCGCCATTCACATCAAATCCACGGCTGCCATGCAATGGGTGGTCAATGGCCACAGTGGCAAAACCTTGGGATGACAGGGCTCCGGTAATAGCCAGCATACTTTCTTTACATCCGGTGATCCCGTGTTGCAGGATCACTACAGGCCAACCTGTTGCAGGTTTCTTCAGGCCATACGCTTCGTTTGGCACTGTCATCTGCACCTGCAGCGTCTGCACTGAGTTCGGTTTCGGAATGACGTTAAACTTAGTCAGGTGACGTTGTTTATCGATGCCAAAATCACGCAGCG
>JAIXSW010000204.1 GCA_027484495.1 Gammaproteobacteria bacterium | reverse complement strand
CCTATTTTGAAGCCGGCAATTTGTCGCGTAGCGACGAATATATGCAGCAATTGGATTCGATGGCCGAACATGATGATTTGCTGGCCAATACCCTGACCGTATTAATCCAGACGGAACACAAAGCTCATGACAACCTGCGTGAAGAAATCAAAACTTTGAATAATGATGGGTTGGATGCTTATCAGAATGGCTATTACGGCCGGGCGCTGGAGTTTTTTAACAAAGCCTTTGATTACATGCCTTACAACCCAAGTCTGGCGCTGAACTTACTGCAGACTATCAGCAAAATTGGTGGTGTGACTAAAGATACCGCCCGACTGGCGCGCCGATGTGTCGAGATCCTGGAACAGAGCGAGTTGAACGAAGGCAACACCAAACGGTTTGCTGCAGTAATGAAAGAGCTGAACACGTTATTGCAACTGGCCTGATCGCAGCTTATAGTCGCGCCCGCAGTTTTACCTTCAGGAATGTGCACCGATGTTGATGGTTATTTCTCCGGCAAAAGATCTGGATTTTTCCCCGTTACCGCGCCAACTGCCGTTGACGCAAGCTGATTTTCTGGCGGATGCAGCCGAATTAACGGCCGTTTGTCGCGAGTTGACGCCGGCCGACCTGAGTCAGCTGATGCATATCAGTGACAAACTTGCGGGCCTGAATGCAGCCCGTTTTAGCAGCTGGCATCTGCCATTTACGCCGGACAACGCCAAAGCGGCTTTGTTTGCCTTTAACGGCGATGTGTATCAGGGGCTGCAGGCGCAGAGCCTGACTGACTCGCAACTGGACTATGCCCAGCAACATTTACGGATCCTCAGTGGTTTGTATGGTGTGTTGCGCCCCCTCGATCTGATGCAACCATACCGGTTGGAGATGGGCACCAGCCTGACCAATCCGCGTGGCAAGGATTTATACCAGTTCTGGGGTAATCAAATCACCGATAGCCTGAACCAACAACTTGAACAGCTGAATGCGCCATTTTTATTGAATCTGGCATCGCAGGAATATTTCAAAGCGGTGAAAGCAAAACAGCTGGCGAAGCCGCTGATCAACGTACAGTTTAAAGATCAGAAAAATGGTCAGTACAAAATCATCAGCTTTTTTGCTAAAAAAGCGCGTGGCTTGATGGCTCGCTATGTTATTGAACACAAAGCGGATTCTATCGAAGCCTTGCAGCAGTTTTGCGTTGGTGGCTACCGATTTAGTCCAGAGCTGTCCAAAACGCATGAACTGATCTTTTTACGCGATGAAGCCGACGTCGGTTAACATTGTCTGTCCTGTAATTAAGCGGGCGCTGCCCTAGTCCGTGACCGGTCAGTTTTGCTAAAATACTGGACTGACCTTCTCTGAGAATCCGTTATGAAATTTCCCGGCCGCCGTAAACTGAAGCATTATTTCCCGGTGTCTTCGCCAAAACCACAGTTACCCAGTTTTGAAGTCAGACCTGAGCTGGATACTTATGTGGTCGGCCTGGATCAGACTATCGTCGATGTGCTGGCCAATGTCAGCGACGAATTTTTGCAGAAATACGGTATCGGCAAAGGCTTGTCGAATCTGGTAGAACACGGCAAAGCCGATCAGATTTATCAGGAACTGGTGCAAAGTGCTGCCATTTCCGATCATTTCGCTGGCGGTACTATCGGTAATACCATCCACAACTACTCAGTGCTGGCCGATGACAAATCGGTGTTATTGGGCGTCATGTCAGCCAATATCGCGTTGGGTTCGCCGGCATATCACTATCTGTGTCATACCAGCAGCAAAGTTGATATGAACCATCTGCACGGCGTCGCCGGCGATATTGGTCGTGGTATTACCATGATCACGCCGGATGGCGAGCGGACATTCGTCATTGACCCGGGCGCGATGGATGAACTGAGTGCAGACGCCATTCCGGAAGATATTATCGCCAAAGCCGCCGCGTTGGTGTTAAGCGCTTACCCGCTGCGTGCCAGCGGCCAGCCCATCCAACAGGCGATGCTGCGCACGCTGGAACTGGCCAAGCGCCATGGTGTGCCGGTAGTGATGAGCCTGGGAACTAAACATCTGGTCGAAGAGCATCGCGAACTGATCCTCAGCACAGTGCGGGATTATGTCGACATGCTGGCGATGAATGAATTGGAAGCGGCAGCGCTGACCGGTATCACAGATCCGCTGCAGGCGGCCGAAGCCGCACTCGAACTGACCGATATGGTGCTGGTGACGGCCGGTCCGGAAGGCTTGTATCTGTGTGGTTACACCGACGCCAGCGCGCGGCGTGAAACCACCAACCCGATTAAATCCGGTGCTTTACCAGACTACAACGCCTTTGAATTCAGCCGGCCGATGCAGAAAAAACACTGTAAGGAACCGATGAAGGTGTATTCGCACATTGATCCTTATCTCGGCGGGCCAGAGCGGATTAAAAATACCAATGGCGCCGGTGATGGCGCGTTAGCGGCCATTTTGCATGATATTGCCGCTAATCATTTTCATCGCCATGCTTTACCGCTGTCGAGCAAGCACGAACAAAGCTATCTGGCCTATTCGTCTTTTGCGCAAATCTGTAAATATGCCAACCGCGTCAGCTACGCCATTCTGAACCAAAGTGCACCGCGTTTATCGCGTGGCTTACCGGAGAAAGAAGACAGTCTGGAAGAAGCCTACTGGGAACGCTGAGTAATTCGTCCTTCTTTTTATGACAGGCAAGGCCGGTAACCGCGCTTTGCCTTGTATTGACCGCATGGATCTGTACAGGACGTCGCCACTCCTTATACTTGGCTGATTTTTCGGCGCTGGTCGCCGCAGTTCAGCTGTTTTCTTTATCCATGGATGTTGCATGCCTGTGTTGAAATCCCCTTTATTTGCCTCGTTGCTGCTGCTTGCCGGCGCACCGGGAACGCTGTTCGCAGCCGAAGCGCTGTCGATCCCGCGCGTGGCGCCGGCCATTGTTATTGATGCGGATCTGAATGAGCCGCAGTGGCAACAAGCCCGCGAAATGCCGATTATTTATGACACCAAGCCTGGAGAAAACACGCCGGCGCCAGTAAAAACCATGGCGCGGGTGATGGAAGATGGTGAATATTTTTACATCAGCTTTGTCGCCGAAGATCCGGATCCAAGCCAAATTCGTGCTTATTACCGCGACCGCGACAAGATGTGGGATGACGACAGCGTCGGCATCAAACTCGACACCTACAATGACAATAAACTGGCTTATCAGTTTTTTATCAATGCCTTGGGTGTGCAGGGCGATGCGATTGAAAATGAAATCACCAAGATGGAAAGCGATGCCTGGGATGGCATCTGGCAAAGTGCCGGTAAAATCACCGCGACCGGTTATCAGATTGAAGTTGCGATCCCACTACGCCTGCTGAACTTTAACGACCGGCTGGATATGCAGCGCTGGAAGCTTGAGTTATTGAGGTTTTATCCGCGTGATGTGCGTCACCGTTTATCGACGAACAAAATTGAACGGGAAAATCCGTGCTGGATTTGCCAGATGCAGACCATTGAGGGTTTCAATGGCGCTCGTCAGGGCAATCATTTTACCTTAGTACCGTCTTTGGTGATGGGCGTGGAGCAACAACGTGAAGTACAGCCGCAGCACAACAGCGACTGGAAAAGCGAGCGGAATATCGAACCAAGTCTGGATCTGAAATGGGGCATCACGCCGGACATCAGCCTGAACGCCACGTTAAACCCGGATTTTTCGCAAATAGAAGCTGACGAAGCCCAAGTGTCGATGAACGATACTTTTGCACTGTTTTTTGACGAAAAACGGCCATTCTTCCTCGATAACGCCGACTATTTCAGCTCACCGCTGGATTTAGTCTATACCCGCAATGTGTCGTCGCCGGATGCTGGTCTGAAGTTAACCGGCCGTGTCGACCAACAATCCTTTGCCATCTTTGCGGCCAATGATAAAGACACAACATTTATTCTGCCGGGCAATATCAGTTCAGATGTCGGTTATATCGATGCAAAAAGCGACAATGCGGTGTTGCGTTATCGGTTTGATTTGGACCCCAAATTATCGCTCGGTTGGATCAGTACACTTAGAAGCAGTGACGATTATCACAACTACGTGCACGGCGTGGATTTAAAATATCAGGCCACTGCCCAGGATAAAGTCATCGCGCAGTTGCTGCACAGTGACAGTGCTTATCCGCAAGCATTGTCAGCACAATTTGAAGGCGAAGCGAAGTTGCGCCTCGGCGACGATTTATCCGGTGTTGGTCAGTATCTGGCGTATGAGCATGAGAGTCGCAGCTTTGCCTGGTACAGCCGCTATCTGGGCTATAGCGCAGAATTTCGCGCCGACATGGGCTATATGCCACAGACCGACTGGACCAAACAAGTGCATGGTGCGTCGTATCAGTGGTTCTCCGATACGTTATGGTGGAACAATATTGAGCTGCGCGGCGACTGGGATATCAGCCACAGTCAAGCCGGTGAGCTGTTAGAAAAAGAAGCGGAAGCGGAATTGATCGTCCATGGCCCGCTGCAGTCTGAAGTCTCGCTGATGCTCACTGAACGCGACCGGGTTGGCAGCCGGCTTGATGGCAGTCGTCTGGTCGTCGACGCCAATACCCAGCTGTTTACCGAGCAAACCATTGGCACTTTTGCTTTGGTGCAGCCCTGGTCTGGTGTTTATATCGAAGTGGAAACAGAAGTGGGTGATAAGCTGGATTTTCGCAATAACCGCTTAGGCGAAGGGCTCGAAATTGCACCTGAGATCCGCTGGAATGCCAATATCCATGCGCAGGTTGCGCTACGCCACACCTACCGCACGCTGGATGCTGATAACGCCGAAGTGTTCACCGCCAATCTGACCGACTTACGCCTGAGTTATCAGTTCTCGGTGCGCAGTTTTGTGCGTCTGGCGCTGATATATTCTGATATCACACAAAACCCGCTGAATAATCAGGGCGTTGTGACTGAGCGTGAGAAAAACCTTGGCACGCAGTTGCTGTACAGCTACAAACTGAATCCACAGACCTTGTTTTTTGCCGGTTACAGCGATCATGCTTACAGCGATGATGAGATCCAACAGCTGACCCGGGACGACCGCTCGGTATTCCTCAAGTTCAGTTATGCCTGGATGTTGTAAGCGCTGAGCATTCAGCGCTTCTCAAAGAAAAAGCCGCGAGAGTTTCGCGGCTTTTTATGTCCATCGATGGACGGTATGCCGAAAATGCAGGAGAAATTTTCGGCGATATCCAAACATCGCGTTACACGCGGTTATTTCGCTTTTGCTGCCTTCTTCAGCGCTTTTTTCTTCGCGACTGATTTTGGCTTTTTGGTTTTGGACGAAGGTTTGGCTTCTTTGTGTTTTGGCCGCAGGCTTTCGATCACGCGACGTTTCAGCGCGGTCTCGGTGTAGCGCTCGACTTTGCCAACCATATCAATGTCATGCGTCTCGACCAGAGAGATTGCGATGCCTTTTTTGCCGGCACGGCCGGTGCGGCCAATGCGGTGCACATACACATCAGCAGTGCGGGGCATATCAAAGTTGATCACATGGCTGATGTCGTCAATATCCAGACCACGCGCAGCCACGTCAGTTGCCAGCAGGATCCGCACCAAGCCTTTGCTGAAACGCGAGACCGCGAGCAGGCGTTTATCCTGCGGCATTTCGCCTTGTAACCAGCAGGTTTTTAAACCGACAGATTCCAACTGGCCGGCGAGGCTGGCCAGACGTTCGCGGGTTTTGATAAACACAATCACTTTGGTCATTTCGGGCTGTTGCAACAAATGCGTCAACAGAGCGAGCTTATGCTCGGCGTCATCGGCCAGATGGATCCATTGCTGGATCTTGGCTTTTTCCCGGCGCGGCGACTCGGCTTCAACGGTGACCGGCTCTTTCAGGGCGCGTTTGGCAAAACGTTCAATTGCCACGCCTTCCAGTGTGGCCGAAAACAACATGGTCTGGCGGCGGCGTTTGGCGTCACTGATGATGCGATCCATCTCGGCGACAAAGCCCATATCGAGCATGCGGTCGGCTTCGTCGAGGATCAACACTTCCACTTCGTCGGCCTGGAAGCTTTCTTCGTTCATATACTCGATCAGCCGGCCCGGCGTCGCGACCAGAATATCGTTATTTTTTTCCAGCGTATCTTTGTGGCTGCCATAGTTGATGCCACCGGTGATCACGCCGCAATTGAGCGTGGTGTGTTTGGTCAGAATTTGCAGTTGTTCAAAGATCTGAAAGGCCAGTTCGCGGGTTGGCGTCATGATCAGAGCGCGGGCAAAACCCGGTTCGCGGCGCGGGAAATCAATCAGGTATTGCAGGGCTGGCAATAAAAATGCCAGCGTTTTGCCAGTCCCGGTTGGTGCACTGGCCAGAATGTCGCGGCCTTCAAGGCCAACCGGAATTGCCTGTTGCTGAATGGTGGTTGGTTTTTCAAAACCAGCTTCAGTTAAAGCGCGGGCCAGCGCAGGGTCCAGATCAAAATCAGCAAAACGGAGGATCTCATCCGGGCTCGTCAGGTCAGTCACAGTCAAATACCTTCTGGGTTAACTTAGGCGGAGCGACGCTGTACTGACAGCGGAGGCATCCGTTACACTGCAGTTTTTCGCGCGGGGCGCTATGGCTGCAGGCTTTCGTTGTAAACAATTTTTTGTATCACATCAGCACTGTGCGATGAAAGTCGGCACAGATGCATTGCTATTAGGCGCCTGGTCGTCAGTGCCAGCTACCGGGGATTGCCTCGATATTGGCTGTGGCAGCGGCGTGCTGAGCCTGATGCTGGCGCAGCGTACGGGACCAAAGCAACTGATCGACGCGGTAGAACTGGATGCCGCCGCAGCGGCAGAAGCCCGGCAAAATGCAGCGGCCAGTCCCTGGTCCAGTCGGATCCGGGTGATCGAACGGGATATTTTAACCTATCCCGGCAGCGCTGACCACTTGGCAGCGCGTGGCTATCAGCAGATCCTGTCAAATCCGCCGTATTTCACTGCGGCTTTAACCAATCCCGACCGGCAAAAACAGCTGGCTCGGCACAATGACCAGCTGCCTTTTGCCGGATTATTACAAACTGCGGCAAAACTGCTGGCAGTCCAAGGCCGCTTTAGCCTGATTTTACCGACTGAAGAAGCGGAGCGGCTACTCGCGTTAGCGCTGACGACAGACTGGCATTTATTGCGGGTACAACAAGTGCGCAGCCAGCCGGACAAAGCGCCATCACGGACGTTGCTGGAGCTTGGACGCCATCCGGCAGCGACTGAGCATTTGCCGGAGTTGCTGATCCGCGATCAGCAAGGGCAATATAGTCCGGCTTATCGCCAGTTGCTGGCGGACTTTTACCTGAATTTCTGAGGGTGCCTGATGACCACTGCATTACCGCTCGCCCATCCGGAATTATTGCAGTTGTTGCTGGCGCGACAGGGGCTGAGCAAACCGCAGGCTGGCCGCCGCGGTGTACTGCAAACCATCGAGCAGCTTGGTTATGTGCAGATTGATTCGATCAATGTGGTGGAACGGGCGCATCACCATGTGTTGTTTAACCGGGTCAAAAACTACCAGCCGCAGTGGCTGGATGAGTTGATGCAACAAAAACAAATTTTTGAATACTGGTCCCACGCAGCGGCTTTTTTACCGATGCGCGATTTCCGTTTTAGCCTGTACCGCAAAGCCCAATTGCAACAAGGGCAAAAACACTGGTTTGCGCCGGACCATCAGCAGATGCGCGAAGTGCGGGCTAGGATCCGCGCTGAAGGGCCGCTAAAAGCAGCAGATTTTGCTAAAACCAGTGAAGCCAGTGGTCCCTGGTGGGACTGGCAACCAGCCAAAAAAGCGCTGGAACAGCTGTTTATGCAAGGCGAGTTGATGGTGGTGCGGCGCGAACGTTTTCAAAAAGTGCTGGATCTGACCGAGCGGGTGTTGCCGACAGGCGTTGATTGCCGGATACCGGGTGAGCAGGAATATGCCGGCCATCTGATTGAGCGATTTTTACAGTCACATGCGGTCGGCACCGCCGCACAAATCAGCTATCTGCGACCTGGTATGAAAGCGCCGGTGACGCAACTGCTCAAGGAGTTGGCGCATAGTGGAGTGCTACAGTGCTTTCAGTTTCAGGGGCAGACATATTATGGTCAGGTGGGAGAGTGGCCAATCCCTTCGAGAGCGACAGCGGTTTATCTGCTAAACCCCTTTGATAACATCCTGATCCAGCGTCAGCGCCTGCAGCATTGGTTCAATGCTGATTATCAGCTGGAGGTGTATGTCCCTGCGGAAAAACGCCAGTTTGGTTATTACAGCTTGCCGATCTTTTATGGCACGGCTTATGTGGGACTGGTCGATGTGAAAGCGCAGCGAAACGAACAACGCTTATTGTTGCAGCATTTGCAGCTGGACAAGCAGTGGCTTAGCAAAAGCCGCTTCTGTCAGCAGTTTGCCAAAGCGCTGCTGGCTTATGCTCGCTTTAATGGTTGTACTGAAGTGAGCTTGGTACGGGCTGAAAGTCAATTAACCGATTGGTTTAACAAAGAAATCAGCCCGCTACTGCAAAACAGTGCGGGCTGATCTTCTGCGCTAAAAGAGCGGGGCTGTTAGCTGGCGCTGCGTGCTTTGATCGTTTCGATGATTGGTGATGCAGCAAAACCATTGCTTTGCGCCCACTCCACGTCACCTGATTTAGACACCTGGCTGCCTGGCAGCTGTTTCACAATAAATTCTGCAGCATCAGCGGCGTTGTGTTTAATTGCGAAACGGATCATCGGCAGACCGTCACACTGAATGCCGTCATAGACGTTTTTGATGCGGATTTTGCTGTCAGATAAAGTCTTGCGGATGCTGTTTTTGTCGTTTGCGGCGACATAGGCACACAGAGATTGCGCGATTTGGTCATCAGCACTGGCTGGAGCGATTGCGAACAGTGGGCTTACAACAACAGCAATTAAAGTCAGTGTCTTGAAATTCATCGTTAACTCCGGTGCCAACAGGCATAGCTAAAGTTTGGGGGATTCGATGAAAGGCAAGCAGAGAGTCTGCAAAGATACAAAAGCGCGGTGGCATTTTGTTGATCTTCATCCCGGTGATGGTGGGATGGCAGCCCGGCTGTCGTAGGTATCACTACCCTTAGACCCGAAGCTTTGCGTGAGCAGTCTTTCAACTGTCTTGCCTTTCGATTGAGCGCATTTTATGCACAGTTTTCCTATCGTGCAAGGACTATTTTAACATTTGTGCACTTTTTCCCGCCAACACTGGTCTGAGCAGAATCAAGCAGTTAGGCTGCATTTATCAGGAAAATGAGCAAGAATGCGCCTTGCGGCGCGATTATGCCTTTAACTCGGAGATTTCAGCCATTAGCTGAGAAGACCATTGCAGCAGTCGGGTATCACTGAGGTCATACTGGTTTTCGTCATCCAGTGCGAGGCCGACAAACCATTCACCGTCCGGTGTGGCTGCTTTCGATTTGTCAAACTGATAACCTTCAGTCGACCAGAAGCCGATACGCTGGCAGTCCTGGTCGGCGATGGCATCACTGAGCATGCCCATCGCATCAACAAACCATTCGGTGTAGCCAATCTGGTCGCCCATGCCATAAATCGCCACGATTTTCCCGCTCAAATCGACGCCGCTGATGTCATCCCAACGCGCTTCCCAGTCTTCCTGTAACTCGCCGAAATCCCAGGTGGAAATCCCCAGGATCAACACGTCATACGCTTGCATCTGCACGAGCGGCTGCTGTTTGATATTGTGCAGTGATACACTGCTGCCAACAGGCAGTGCCGGATCTGACTCCAGCAGTACTTTTAGTTTTTCGGCGGTCATTTCGGTGTAACAGGTGGTAGAACCGTAGAATATGGCAATGTTCATCTTTCAAACCCTGAGTCGAAGCTATGGCAGCACAAGTGTCCGGCGATCTGACGGTCTGCAGCAAGGCGGCGATTGTAGCAGAGCCGGCACCTGCACCCAAGTGCAGTCGGGAGTGCTTTAAATGGCGGATGCGCGGAAAAAAATCCGGCTGTTAAGTGACGCCGCGGAAACGCAGATCAGCCAGTTTCTCGATGATCTGTGGCTCAGTGATGGCGTCAGCCGCCATACGCTGAGTGCCTATGGTACCGATTTGCGTCAGTTTGCTTTGTTTGCCGAGCAACAAGGTCAGTCGCTTGGCGCGGCTGATGCAGCACTGCTGGAATTATATCTGGCCAGCCGTTATGACCGGGGATTGTCGCCACGCAGCACAGCGCGGGCGCTCAGCAGTCTGCGGCGGTTTTTTCAAATGTTGCATCAGCGCGGCGCTATTGCGCAGAATCCTTTATCCGGCGTATTAAATCCAAAATTAGGTCAGCCGCTGCCGAAGTCGTTGTCGGAAGCCGACGTCACTGCGCTGCTGGCGGCGCCGGACCTCAACGAGGCGATCCAGTTTCGCGACAAGGTGATGCTGGAGGTGCTGTATGCCTCAGGTTTACGCGTGACGGAGCTGGTCAGTCTGACGTTGCATCAGGTCAATCCGCGGCAGGGCGTATTACGGGTATTTGGCAAAGGTTCCAAGGAGCGGCTGGTGCCTTTTGGTGAAGAAGCCGGCGAATGGCTGCAACGTTATCTGGCACATGGCCGGCCGTTATTGCTAAGCGAACCTTCGGATGTATTGTTTCCGAGTCAACGAGGTGCACAAATGACGCGACAGACGTTCTGGCACCGGATTAAGTTTTATGCCAAAGTGGCCGGCATCAGCGCAGAGTTATCACCGCACACGCTGCGACATGCTTTTGCGACGCACCTGTTGAACCATGGTGCAGATCTGCGCGTCGTACAGCTGTTACTGGGTCACAGTGACCTGTCGACAACGCAGATTTATACCCATGTCGCACAGCTGCGGTTACAACAGTTACATCAGACACATCATCCGCGTGGATGACCAAGGAATTTGTTATGAAAAAAATCATCGCCGCTTTATGTCTGGCATTACCGGCGGCGCCGATTGTCGCGGCCACTACCGCTGTGCCGGCTGCGTTACAGGCTGATCAACAACTACAGCAACGCATGGCCGAATTAGGCCTGAAGCCAACGTCAGTAGCCAATGCACCGGTGCCTGGTTTGTTGCAGGTGTTCACAGATCGTGGTTTGTTTTTCGCAAGTTCAGACGGCCAATATTTGATTCAAGGCGAAGTATTTGATTTAAAAAATAAAGTACACGTCAACGAAGAAGTGATGAAACCGATGCGGTTGGCTGGTATCAACAAAATGACGCCTTCCGCTATTGAATTCAAAGCGAAAAATGAAAAATTCGTCGTAACAGTATTCACCGATACGGACTGCGGTTATTGCCGCAAGCTGCACAGCGAGATGCAGGATTATCTGGACGCAGGCATCAGCATTCATTATCTGGCCTACCCGCGTGGTGGTGAAAACAGCCAGACATTCAGTACGCTGGAATCGATCTGGTGTTCCAAAGACAAACAGGGCGCCATGAGCAAAGCCAAAGGCGGCAGCGAAGTGTCGGTGGCGAAATGTGATAACAATGTCGCGGCGCAATATCACCTTGGTCAAAGCTTTGGCATCAGCGGCACGCCGGCAATGGTGCTGCCAGATGGCTCGTTG
>JAIXSW010000427.1 GCA_027484495.1 Gammaproteobacteria bacterium | reverse complement strand
TTCAAGTTTTTCAAGAACATCGTAAATATTGTCGATTTTTCCGCCCAGCACAGAATAGCAGCCAGGTAGATCAACATGCTTTTCATAGAGGATTGGTCTGCCATCATCCCCTTCGTTCTTGACTAAAACGGTTTTGACTTCGAAGAGCGAATCAACATACTTAGCTTTAAGTGCTATCGGCAGGTACCGGCCTACGTCTCGAATCATGCGATCGACGCGAGTGGAGCGATCATATTCGTCAAGCATCTTGTAAGGATCAATGCCCTGTGCGTCATTCCAGCTAAAATGTGGTGTGTAACGAACATGCGACAGTGTATGCAATCCGCGAGCCGGGAATGGCATCATGGAGAAAAAAGGCCCATCCATAACCGTGATACCAATTTCCTTGAGCACGTCTGGTACTTGCATGAGGGCCATTTCAGCAACCTCTTGTTTTAAACTCATTTTGGTTCCAGGAAAGTCGCCTAAAATCTGATTCAACCCACTGTATGCACAATTGAAGACGTACCGACAGTTTATTAACGAAGGGCTCCCTACATTCGACTGAGCCGCAACCATCAGACTATTTTTGCCCGGCGGGCGGGAAATCGCTAACGCACGAGTCGAATAATAAATATCAACGCCGGACTCGTGAAGCTCCTTGACCGCCCATTCGGCAAGTCGCGTTGAATCAAACGCATATTCCTCGACGAGAAAAACATCCTCAATTAATCGCGGATCAAAAAGTCGCTTTAAATCTGAACCGGCAGGCTTGATGCTCGCCCCTATCTCATGACAAAAACGCTCAAATTGCTTGGCAGTAACTTTTGAGTTGCGTCGCGCTGTGGCGTAGAGCTTTATAAAATCCTGGCTAACGGCTTGAGGCCAATCTCGCACAAATCTGGGCAGATTAATTCGACTACGAAAAGCAGTAGTAAAACTTCTAGGATAGTGGTATCCGTTGTGTACACGTGCCTGATTATTATATGAAGCACGAACCATAAGCTCCGGCTCGCGCTCCAAGAGAATCACTCGACGTAATCCACGGGTCTTGGCAAGATAAATCGCGATGGCAGAACCGTAGAATCCGCCACCTATAATGACTGCATCAGCAATGCAAGATTGGGTAGTCATTTAATAGTTTGATCTGAATTATACGAATCACTCGACACTGGCAACGAGGCATCCTCAATGTTCAACTTCTCTCTGCGGGTCATGCGCGCACTAGTAAACTCTTGACCAACGTGATAGAGCGGCCCTTCATTACTCAGACTTGCCATATGCAATATGTACTCGCCAAGCACTAATAGAACAAGAGAGATCAAGAAAAACATCCCTGACTGCTGCAGTGACAGGCTCACCCACCCTGGCGCCACGTCAGCCTTGAAGATCCCGACAGCCACAACATACGCCGAATAAACCAGATTAGCAGCAGCGCCGAACAAGGACAGCACTGTCACAATTCGCATTGGCGCCTGCGTTGTCGAAACGAGAAGGCGCATCCCCCTATCAATGCTATCCCCCAGTTTCTTGGTATTTATTGAAAGAGGCTCAGCACTGTACTCCATGTTGATACGTGCAAAGCCACCAGTTGCAGGTAAGTGTCGGTACGTAATGGCCGGCTGAGGGTGCTGCAGAATAAAATTCACGATTCGCTTACTTAGCAGCCTATACTGAGGCGCATCTTTGGCCAAGTGTATTCCATTAAAATTCCTGTACAGAAAATTGAACATGGTATAGGCCGCACGGTAAGCGAAACTTTGCCGAGGCTTCTGCTGGTTACTTGCAAAAACCACATCCGCCCCCATCACAGCTTTCTCAAGCATTTCAGGCAAGAAATTGATGTCATCAAGGAGGGGATCGACTACAGCAACAAAATCACCGAGTGCATTTTCCAGCCCTACCCATGAAGCTGCGTCACTATCAACTTCCTTAGTAAGGGCATAAACTTGCAGATTTGGATATCCGGACTCTTTTGTTAGAGATTTAAGTATATCTACACTCCCATCACAGGATGCGTTATCAACAACAATTAACTCATAATCAGCAACTAGTAATGACAACCTCTCAACAGCACTTTTAATAATGCCATCCAACCGATCACCTTGATTACGCACAACATATACAACAGACAGAAATACTGGAAAAAACGACATCCCTGCGACCCCCATAATTTGCAAACCTAAAACATGATTGAATTTGACAAAAATCTTAAAATCATAACTTGCCGCGCTCGCGACTTCACTCCGCCTGAACTGACGCTTAGGGCCAGACAGAGCACTAAAGTAGTTTTATTTAACAACTGTCGACCTCCACTAATGCCCCTTACAACCGGATCAAGAAACCAAATAAAATTTTAACACTTTTGATTCATCACTAAAGGCTTCATTGCTTAAAATACATGAAGAATATAATCAGACTGATACTACCAATGTACTGGTCAGTGCAGCCTCTTACGACACATCAGCTGCGCCATTTTTGCTGCGTCCGGCCGTTCGACCACGCCCTTTTCGGTGACGATCGCGTCGATCAGGTCGGCTGGCGTCACGTCGAACACCGGGTTCACCGCGTGCACCTCGGCGGCGATGCGCTGGCCGCCGACATCCAGCAGCTCGCGACCGTCGCGCTCCTCGATCGGAATGTCCTCGCCATCTTCCAGATTCATGTCGATGGTCGAACTGGGCGCCACCACCATGAAGCGCACGCCGTGGTGCATGGCGTTGACCGCCAGCTGGTAGGTGCCGATCTTGTTGGCCACATCGCC
>JAIXSW010000598.1 GCA_027484495.1 Gammaproteobacteria bacterium | reverse complement strand
TGCAGCTGGGTGGCAGCAATATGTTGTATGCCTTTATGGCTGCAGTCGCCGCGCTATTGTTTGTCCGCTTACAGCAAGTTAATTATCAGCAGAAACAAGCAGAAAAGATCGCGCCAAAAGACTACATGATGGCTGCCGGCGATTTAGTCGGCTCACCGCTGGCCGCCGCGCTGGATCCGCGTGTTGATCAGACCACGGTCGACGCCCAGATGCGCGCTGCACGTTACCCACACACTGACGATGTGCCCGCTCCGGCGGATGAACAAGCACAGTTTGAACTGGACTTGTCGCCACAGGAGCCGGCTGTTACCACAGCGCCGGCCCCACAGACTGTGCCGGACAAGCCGGTCGATTAATCGACCGTCAGCACCACTTTCCCCACCAGCTGATTGCCCGCCAACAACTGGTGGGCCTGGTCGGCTTGTTGCCATGGCAACACCTTGGCGATCACCGGAGACAGCGCGCCGTTTTGTAACTGCGGACCAAATTGCTGCATAAAATCAGCGATCAGCGCCGATTTATAATCATCAGTGCGGTTACGTAGCGTCGAACACAATAACTGACCGCGTTTTTTAAACATCAGCGTTAAATCAAAGGCCGGCACAGTACGACCGCCGAGCATCGCCAGCACCACAATGCGGCCGTCCAGCGCCAGCAGTTGCAGATTTTTCGGCAAGTAATCGCCGGCAACCGGGTCGACAACAACATGAAATCCCTGCGGGACTGCATCTTTGAGCGCAGCGACAAAATCAGTGGTTTTGTAATTGACCGCCACATCGGCCCCTAACGCCAGACAAGCTGCAGCTTTGTCATCTGAACCAACAGTAACAGCAACAAAAGCACCGGCGGCTTTGGCGAGCGCAATAGCAGCAGTGCCGACGCCACTGGCACCAGCGTGCAGCAACACTGCCTGACCGGCAGTTAAACCGCCAAGACTAAACATCGCCTGATAAGCCGTTAAAAACACTTCTGCAAAACCTGCAGCAGTGGTAACTGGCATTGCAGCGGGCCTTTGCAGCAGATGTGCAACCGGCACTCTGACATACTGCGCATAACCACCACCGGGTACCAAGCCAAACACCTCAGCGCACAGCCAGTGCGCATCAGCATGATGATCTTCATGACCAGCAACAGCCACCACAGTACCCGCTACCTCCAGCCCTAAAACATCGCTGTCACCGGGCGGTGGCGGATAAAACCCGGCGCGCTGCACCAGATCGGCCCGATTCACTCCGGCCGCCGCCACTTTAACCAGCACTTCACCGCTGCGAAGTGCTGGTAATGGCCGGCGGACAAATTGCAACTGGTGCCCGGCGTCAACTTCAATCGCCTGCATCGTCGCCGGCAACTCGGATAAAAACTGCATGGGAATACCTCTTTCAGGTGGTTCTGCACCGCACACGCGGTTTTACTTTAGCTTTTTGCCTAAGCGGACTAAAATGACGCCCTTTTCAGCTGTCGGCGCTGATTCTGCCAGAATGCGTCGACCTGCCCGTACACTCACTCAGGACTTTTTATGGCCGCCAGCATCATTTTACAAGCCGATCGGGATAAATCACTTAAACGCCGCCACCCTTGGGTGTTTTCTAAAGCGGTGAAACAAGTGAAAGGCCACGCCAACAGCGGCGAAACTGTCACGGTCCGCAGCGCTGACGGCGTTTTTATCGCCAGCGGTGCCTATTCCCCAGATTCACAGATCCGCGTCCGGGTCTGGTCTTTTGATGAAGCCGAAGCTATTGATGCTGAATTTTTCCTGCGCCGCATCAGCGCTGCCTGGCAAGTGCGCCAGCAATTATTCGACCTGAACCAAACCAACGGTATCCGCGTGGTGGCCGCTGAATCAGACGGCCTGCCTGGCGTGACCATTGACCTGTACCACGATATTTTGGTGCTTCAGCTGTTAAGCGCCGGCGCCGACTACCAGCGCAGCCATATCGTTGCAGCACTACGGCAACTATTCCCCGACCATAGCATTTATGAACGCTCTGATGTCGATGTGCGGAAAAAAGAAGGCCTGCCACCTGTGACTGGTTGGTTACATGCGCCGCGCGACAGCGGCGAAGTCACCATTCTGGAAAATGGCATGCAGATTTTGGTCGACGTGGTAAATGGCCATAAAACCGGTTTTTATCTGGACCAACGTGACAGCCGCGCGGCCGCCGCCCGCTATGCCAAAGACAAAACCGTGCTGAATTGCTTTAGCTACACCGGTACATTTGCCGTCGCAGCCTTAACCGGCGGTGCCAGTCATGTGATCAATGCCGACATGTCGGAACTAGCGCTGCAGACCGCCATGCGCAATGCAGAGCTGAATCAGCTGGATCTGAGTCAACTCGATTTTACCAAAGCCGATGTGTTCAAACTGCTGCGTCAGTACAAAGAACAAGGCCGTCAGTTTGATATGGTGATCCTGGACCCACCGAAATTTGCTGAAAGCAAAGCCCAGCTAATGGGCGCCTGCCGTGGTTACAAAGATATCAACCGCGTTGCGATGCAAATCGTCAAACCAGGTGGCTTCCTGCTGACCTTTTCCTGTTCCGGCCTGATGGAAGACAGCCTGTTCCAGAAAATCGTCGCGGATGCCGCGTTAGACGCCGGCCGCGATTGTTTGTTTATTGAGAAACTGAGCCAGGCTAAAGACCATCCGATCGCCAGTTTTTATCCGGAAGGTCATTACCTTAAAGGTTGGGTGTGCCTGATCCGTTAACGTCAGCCGCTGACTGGACCGGTATACAAAGCCCTGAACATTCAGGGCTTATTTTTATCTGCGACAAATAGCGGATTTTTGGCTCGAATAAACTTGGACCTGTTTTCACTGTCCAGTATGCTACTGTCACGTCCCCCTTGGTTCTAAATGGAGTTTCTGATGAAAAAATTACTAGTCGCGTTGGCATTGACCGCGGGCTATGCACAAGCCGCCTGGCAACTGGATCCAGCGCAGTCGTCATTGCGTTTTGTTACAGTGAAAAACGATGTGGTTGCTGAAACCCACAGCTTTAAGCAATTGCAGGGCCAGTGGGCCGATGATGGCCAGTTCAGCGTGTTGATCCCACTGCAAGG
>JAIXSW010000205.1 GCA_027484495.1 Gammaproteobacteria bacterium | reverse complement strand
TCTGATCCCATTTCCCGAGCAATCTGCCAGCTGTTCCTTTATCGACAAAGTACGCCATTGGCGTATAATGAGGCATTCTGATGGTGATCATAGAAACACCCGTTTTCACGAAGCTCATCAAAGAACTGATGAGGAGGATGAACAGCTCTACATGTTGTTGGTCTACCCCAAAAACGTGCAGGATAATCTCACAGCACAACAACTCAACATGCTGAAAGCAATCATACAGCGGTGGTCTTTATGAACGACGAACTCTTCCAGACATTACTGACCAGCGTGCAACAAGCCGATGCCATCATCAATGGTAAGGCTGAACCAACACGTATCAGCAGCTTTGCTGAGCCTGAAGTCAAAGCCGTGCGGGCAAAAACCGGTCTGACGCAGGAAAAGTTCGCCATGATCGTCGGTGTCAGCAAACGCACACTGGAAAACTGGGAACAAGGCCGCCGGCATCCCACCGGACCTGCCCGGGCTTTACTGAAAATCCTCGATGCCGATCCGGTTGGCGCGCTGAAGGCGTTGCAAGTGAAGTGAACCCGACAAGGTTTTATGCGACAGTGCCAAATGGCGGTGCTGCTTCTTACCTGAAATCCTGCCGTCATACGCCGTACCTGATGCCAATCTGCGCGCACCGGTAAAACACAGGCGGTTGTGCGGTGTTGATCATGCGCAACTATTACGGCATTTTTACAAAAAATGCCGAGAAAAGTCAGGAAGTGACTGCTTTGTGCGCTGATTGCATTTATCGTTAATCACGTTTACCTTAAATACAAACATAACGATTGGGTTAGTGATGAACGCATGCCATTCTGGTTCAGATAGTCCGGCGGGTCTTCAGGCAGGTTGTGCAAAAGACTGCGCTGCTGATTGTTCCGCGTTGCAGGAAAAGCACAGCAGCTATCTGGCGATCAGTACCATCCTGAATAGTCTGGATGCCTTGGTTTATGTGTCTGACTTGCACACTTACGAATTAATCTATTTGAATGATTATGGCGCGAAAGAGTGGGGGCCAACCGCCGGTCGCAAGTGTTATCAGGTGCTACAGGCCGGTCAGGATGCACCTTGCCAGTTCTGCACCAACCACCTGCTGGTGGATGCGGCAGGAAAACCCGCCGGGATTCATGTCTGGGAATTTCAAAATACTTCAAATGACCGTTGGTATCAGTGCCGCGATCAGGCCATTGTCTGGGTCGATGGCCGGCTGGTACGCATTGAGATTGCCACCGATATCACGGAACGCAAAGCCATGGAGCAGCAACTGGCTGCAGCCAAGGCACTGGCAGAAAAACAAGCCAGTACTGACGAACTAACCCAGCTCTATAACCGCAGAGCGTTTTTTGCGTTAAGCCGCCACTTATTCCATCAGGCGCACCGGGCAGGTCAAACCCTTGCCGTGGTGATGTTCGACTTAGACCACTTCAAAAGAATTAACGACCAATGGAATCACGCCGCCGGTGACGCAGTGCTGGTGAAAATTTCCGCCTTGGCCCGCAGTATCCTGCGCGGCTCCGACGTCCTTGCCCGGATCGGCGGTGAAGAATTCGCAATTTTGCTACCCGATACCGACGAAGCCGCGGCTTTGCGTCTGGTAGAGCGGCTACGCGCCGGTTTTGAGCACGGCACCGCCAACGACGACATCCATTGCACCGCCAGTTTCGGCATCACCTACCTGTCAGACTTCCTACCAGAGTTTGACCCGGAAACCCTATTGGGCACCTTATTGCATCAAGCCGACGTGGCGATGATGCAGGCAAAAGCTGAGGGCCGGAATCGGGTTTGTGTGTTTGGGCGGTGACAAGCCCGCGGCTTTGTTGTTGCCTGGCTCTTTCTGAAAATCCCTGCAGCCTATCCGGTTGGCGCAGTGAAGGCGTTGCAAAGCAAATAAACCAGCAAAGCCTCACCTGGCAGCGCTATCGCGTAACGTGGCTTCTTATCTGAGAGCAAAGCGTCACTTGCTGAATTTATCGGTGCAGCTATAGGTTCAAGTATCGATGCAATCAATGCCGCTTTTCGCCCACTGGGCATACGAAAAAAAGTAGGTATCGGCAAGCAAAAGCGCCGCCGTACATGACTGAATTCCAACAATCCCTGCCTACTTCCAGTCTAACTGTATGGATGTTCTGAGCATTTAATGACTGTCCACGGAGGTCCGGTCAAATGCGAGTGGAGTCTTCTGGTAAACACCACTTTAATAGTAGGTGTGTGAATTCAGTGATAATTTATTTTATTTTTTATTAAATTTAATTGTCATGTGAGTTGCTAGGTATTATTGTGCTAAGTGCTCCTTCCTGGCCTCTTGTGGTTATACAAATGATGGTCAGTATATAAGAAACGGAGCATTGCCATTCGTAAACAAGGATAGTTACAGATGATAAAAACAGCTTTTATAGCAACGCTTGCCGCACTTTTTACGTTTTCCGCCCCAGCTATTGCACAATTCACGTATGAACCAAAATCAAAAGATGATATTGGTTTATATCTGGGCACTCACATCTGGCACAGTCAGCCAAGTGGTATTTTTGGTAAAGAGAATACGCGCATTGATTTTGATTTAAAAAATGAACAGCAAATCAACTTCTTTATGGACATTAAACACCCTATTTCTGCTCTTCCTAATGTACGTATTTCAAATACCCAACTGGATACCTCAGGCAAAAATACTTTGACGCAAGAGTTTGGTTTCGGCGATAAGACCTTTCTTACCGGTGGTCACGTTGATGCCCGTTTTAACGTCAGTTATGTCGATTACACCTTCTATTATGAATTATTT
>JAIXSW010000492.1 GCA_027484495.1 Gammaproteobacteria bacterium | reverse complement strand
TCATCGACACCATGCAATAGCGCATCAATTTCGTCCTGGGATAATAAATCTGTCAATCTGTCGCCCTCCGGTAAACACCGGCTTTACTGCATTACAAACCCGGTAAACAGGATCTCTTCTACCACTGGAGAACCTGCCACGCCTTTCAGCGCTTCCTGTACATCTTTTAGCGCTGCCGCTTTAATCGTTTCTTTGCCGGCTGCCGTCACTAACTCATCGGCATTTGCTTTACTGAAAGTCCGCAGCATCGTACTTTCTATCAGTGGAATATGTTGTTTTGCGGTTTCTTCATTCTGAGTACCACGTACCAACAACTGTGCTTTGATTTGCACCAGACGATCGCGATTGGCTCCCGCGACATTAAATACAAAAGGTCGTGGCATCCCGACATACAATGCAGTACCTATCTCTGGTCCGCCCGCAGCGGCTGCAGCACCGTCTGCAGCTGGTGCAGCGCCTTCGGCTGCAGGAGCGCCTTCAGCTGGCGCTTCGGCTGCTGGCGGCGGATCTCCGCCCATCATCATAAAAGCGGCACCACCACCACCGAGCAACACTACAGCCGCTGCCGCAATGATGATCATTTTTTTCTTTTTGTTACCGCCATCACCAATTTCAAGCTCTTTTTCCGCAGCCATTGCTGTACTCCGTACCTGTTGTTTTCGTTATTATTTACTTCGTTACGGAACAAAGGCAATCAACATCGTCAGATCCGGCCGTTTTGTCTGCATCTGGCCGGCATTTATGCATAAAAATCGACCATTCGGTCCGAAACCTTCATTTGTACCGTCTGCACTGCAGCAAGTTCAGACTCTGCTGCGTCGTGATTGCCGTGGCGAGCTGACTGTTGCTCCTGTTGCGACCGCGACTGACGTTGTTCCACTTGCCCTTCACTCAACGCAATACCTTGTTGTTCAAGTAACTCTCTGAGTTTCGGCATTTGTTGTTCCAATGCTTCTTTTGCGGCGCCTTGCTGCACGACAAACTGTACGCTGAGCTGATCTTGCTGCAGGTTCAGTTTAATCTGCATGGAGCCCAAATCTTCGGGATGTAACTGTACTTCCGCGGTCTGTAATTTATGCTGAATTTGCACCATGACCCGATCTTTAATTTGTTGCGCGGCAGTCGGATCCGTTAAAACCAAAGGTGGTTGCCAGCCAGCTGTTTCTGTTGAACGGGCTGACAACAAGGTGGCGTTGCCCGTAGCGGTCACAGCAGTGAGTGTGCTTGCTTGACTAGCAGGGCCTGCGACCTGAGTGGTTTCTGTGACCTGTTGTAATTGCTGGGCAAACGCCGGTGCAGTGCTGACCACAGGCCCTGCCAAGTTGAGTGCCATGCCTTCAATATTCGCTTTGGGCTGGCCGCCTGGTTGCTGCTCAGTGCCAGAATGTGGCTGTTGTTGCTGTTGTTGATTTTGATTAACCGCGCGCAAATGCACGGCAAAAGCGTTAGCAGCCGGCGCTTTTTCTGTGCCAGCGCTCTGAGTGCCGGTCGGCCGGTTCGCCGTCACAGTGCCTGCTTGCATTGCAGCGACAGCGACGGTTTGTTGTCCGGCAACTAAGCGGTCAGTCTCTTGTTGCGCAGCGGCATGGTCAACGGCTGACAATGCGGATCCAGCCGCATTTTTAGCAGTCTGCTTATCGCCGTGATCCGCTGCAGTTTTCTCAATGCCTGTGCCCGCCGCGATTTCTGGCTGCCCTGTCCGCTGATCGGTTGTCTCATCAGTCTTCACGCTTGGCTGCAACCCGTTCGCCTGCGCGTTTGCGGCACTCAGTGGTGCTGATCCGTCAGCGTCGATTGGCAATCGGGTCGCCACCTTCTGATCTGTTGGTCCTGCAGCTGTCGTTAATGGCGCCGGAACTGTCGCTGCTGCAGTTGGCAGCTTGGTTGCAGACTCATCGGCAGCCGACAGCAGCTGTTGTCCTTTGTCGCTGAAATCAGCGCTTTTTGCCTCAGCTACAGGGTCGTGCCCAGCTGCTACAACGGGCGCTGCTAAATCTGCCGATTGCGCTTCCGATTTATCTGGCGTTAACCCTGCTGCGAGATTAGCGGTTGCGATCATCTGTCCGGCAGATGCTGCAGTTTTGGATTCAGTTTTAGCTTCGATCTTGGATTCGGTGGTAGAGGCATCGCTCAGAGCCGAGACTTTTGCGCTGACACGCTCAGCCAGACTGCTTTGTTCCGCTGTCGGCTTGGCAATACCTGACTCTGCCAGTTCTTGCTTGAGATCAATAGCGA
The DNA here is from genome assembly GCA_027484495.1 of Gammaproteobacteria bacterium. Classification (GTDB taxonomy): domain Bacteria; phylum Pseudomonadota; class Gammaproteobacteria; order Enterobacterales; family Alteromonadaceae; genus Pararheinheimera. The sequence continues at coordinate 2,413 of JAIXSW010000492.1, read as the reverse complement.
CAACAGGACTTTCAGCGTCCGTCAATTCCACAGCAGTAAGGCTGTTGGTTTTATTCGCCTGCACTACCGGGCTGTAGCTATGCGCTTTTTCAATAATATCCAGCCATGGTTTATCACTGGCGAAGGTGTCAACCGCCTCGTCCTCAGTTAACTCGGCAGCAGGTAGCCCCACCAATGGATCTTCCTGCCACACCCGACCGTCTTTGTCCGTCCACGTTTCGGCATCAGCGGCAATCTGCTGCCGCGCGGCAATCTGCTCTAACAACGCCGGATCTGTTGCTTTCCCGTCTTCTGGCAGCATCAAAGGGGCCAGGTCACGTTCATTCAACTCATCGGCCAACTTCAGGCTAAACCCCTGATCTGACATATCTTCTGCGCTAACTGCAGGGCTTGATGCACTGTCCGTGACCGGACTGCCTAATGTCAGATTGATACTGAGATTCATGTTCACGCCTCCGTCCGGTGCGAAATTTTGCGCCCAGACTTTCTAATGCGACAATGCCGCGGGCCAGTCAAAGTCAATGTTCTGTTCTAGCTATACAAAATTCGCGCCACCGAGGTCAGATTTAAACGCCAGTTTGCTGTAAACGGCGGAAAAACTGCTGCGTGGCGATTTCATCGAGCAGCTTCTGTTCCAGTTTGTTCTGCCGTTGCTGACTGGCGGCCAGTTCTTTATCAATCAGTAACTCGATGGCCTTGCGCTTTTTCTGCATGGTCAGCCAAGCGGTCCGACGCATATCCACGACCCGCTGCGCCTGTTGAATTTGTAAGTTCTGCTGTTCCAACGCCTGATCCAGTTTGGTAATAAAGTTCAGGTACTGATTGAACTGGCGACTTTGTACCCCTTCAGCGCCGCGTTGCTGGGTCTGACGGATGTAGTCGGTGCGGTAGTCAGCCAACCCCTGGTAGCGTTCATTGCAGGTCTGTAAAAACTGCTGGGCCTGAGTAAAATTAGCCAACAACTTTTCTTCTTTGTCTTTTTGCACTTGTACTAAAAGTTGCAGTTGTTTCAACGCCATACTTAAAAGCTCCGGTTGGCAGGTAACAAGGTATTGAGACCCGACAGACACTCGTCATAAGGCACGACGTCAGTCATACCCTGTTGCAGGAATCGGTTAATTTTTGGCATCAGTGTGATGGCCTGATCTAACATTGGATCTGAGCCTTTGACATAAGCGCCAATTGAAATAAGGTCTTTGCTCTGACTAAAACTGGCGTACAGCTGTTTCACCGCTCGCGCCAGTTTCTGGTGCTCCATACTGGTGACTGCCGGCATCACACGGCTGATGGATCGTTCGATATCAATCGCCGGGAAGTGACCGCTGTCCGCCAGCTGGCGGGACAGAACAATGTGGCCGTCGAGAATGGCCCGTGCCGCATCGGCGATCGGATCCTGCAGGTCATCCCCTTCGGATAGCACCGTATAAAATGCCGTGATTGAACCCTGGCCCTCGCCGCCGTTACCGGCCCGTTCCACTAACGCCGGTAATTTGGCGAATACGGATGGCGGGTACCCTTTCGTTGCCGGTGGTTCACCAACCGCAAGCGCGATCTCGCGTTGTGCCTGTGCGTAGCGGGTAATGGAATCAAGCAATAACAAAACGTCCAGCCCCTGGTCACGGAAATACTCGGCAATTTGTACCGCGGTTTCACAGCCTTTGAGGCGCATTAATGGCGATACATCAGCCGGTGCCGCAACGACGACAGAACGTTGACGCCCCTCTTCTCCGAGGATCTCATCAATAAATTCTTTCACCTCACGACCCCGTTCACCGACCAACCCGACCACAATCACGTCCGCAGCGGTGCCGCGTGTCATCATGCCAAGCAACACCGATTTACCGACACCGGAGCCGGCAAATAAGCCCATACGCTGGCCCTTGCCAACAGTAATAATGCTGTTGATCGCGCGCACGCCAACATCCAGCGGTTGTTTAACCGGGCGGCGGTTTAATGGATTAATTGGATTTTTTTTCTGTTTGGCAAATTCAGTTGAACGAACCTGACCTTTACCGTCCAGTGGATTGCCAGCGCCGTCAATGACACGCCCCAGTAATGCCATCGTCAAAGGCACGCCCAGATAATCCTGCAGAGGACTGACCCGCGCACCAGGGATCACTCCGGTAATATCATCTTTTGGCATCAGGAAGATGCGGTCCTGCGCAAAGCCCACCACTTCGGCCAGCAACTCGCCATCAAAGGTATCCACGCTGCAAGTCTGACCAATAGCGGCTGTCAGCCCGGTCGCTTCCAGCGTCAGCCCCACCACGCGCACCAACCGACCGGCGACCACCGGCCGGTTTTGCCGGATAAACTGATGTTGTTGCCGGACACGCTCTGCAAGTGCTTTACTGCGGGACTCAATCGTCATGCTTTTGACGCTGCCAGTGGTTTATTCAGATTGTTCAGAGGT
>JAIXSW010000270.1 GCA_027484495.1 Gammaproteobacteria bacterium | reverse complement strand
GTAAAACGGAACCAACTGCGTTTAAGAGGTGGCCAGGCCAGAAACAGCGACAGTAACACCGGGATAGCCGCCAATAAGCACATCAGAATCAAGTCGGCCCGAATCCCTTGCAGCATGATCATCCCGAATGACTGCGTCGGCTCCACCCGCTCATATTGCCAAAGCACCAATGCAAACCGGCTGAGACTTAACGTGAGTAGTCCAATCCAAATCATCCGAACCAGATGCACATAGGGCCCCCAGATAGAAGCGCTCATTAACTTGTCAAAAACACCGTGCCGCATGCAAATCGTCCTTTGATGAAAACTACTAGCAGCCTAATCAGACAAACTTAAGATTCCCTTAAGGCTGATGATTTACCATGGTTCAGACTAAGGAGATCTCATGAAGAATCATCATCAGGGCTGGCGCAGGCTTATCAGTGCGGCCAATTACTCAAAACAGGGATTTGTCAGCAGTTGGCACTCTGAAGCTGCCATAAGACAAGAGCTGATGGCGTTACTCGTATTGCTGCCTTTTGCCCTTTGGGTCGACGTCAGCGCGATGGAAAGAGCCTTGCTGGTATTAACTTTGTTGTTGGTGTTGGTAGTGGAGCTTCTGAATACCGGGCTTGAGGCGGTGGTCGACCGGATAGGTCCTGAATATCACGAGCTCAGTGGCAAGGCGAAAGATATCGGCTCGGCGGCAGTATTAACCATGCTGGTCGCCGCGGTATCAGTGTGGTTGATTATCCTTTGGTAAACCGGAGCTTGCTCTATGCGTATTCTGTTGGTTGAAGATGATCAATTATTGGCACAGGGGCTTATAGTCGCCCTGGAGCGATTGCACTATCGCGTGGAGCATTGTCTCTCCGGGAAGCAGGCACTACAAGCGGCGCAAAGCAGCAGCTTTGATGTGATGATCCTAGACCTTGGTTTACCAGACGGCTTGGCATTACCGGTGATCAGAACACTGAGAGCCAGCCAGCAAGCGCTGCCCATTCTGGTTTTAACAGCTTGGGATCATCTGGAAACCAAAATTGAAGCGCTGGATGCCGGAGCTGATGATTATGTGCTTAAACCCTGTGATGTCAGAGAGATTGAAGCGCGCCTGCGGGTGATTCTGAGGCGGCATCAGCAGCGGCATCAGGACATTCTCGTGAGCCATGAACTATTCTTAGACATCCAACGACATAGCTGCACCTTTAAAGATAAGCCGGTCCACCTGACCAGTCGTGAGTTTTTGCTACTCAAAGAGCTGATGTTGCATCAGGGAAAAATTGTCTCCAAGCAGCATTTGGAGGAAATCAACACAGGCTGGAATGGTGATAACGAGGGCAACTCCTTGGAAGTCCATATTCACAATATTCGTAAGAAAACTGCGGCGTATGTGATTAAAACAATCCGCGGTTTTGGTTACACACTGAAGAATCACGATGAAAATTAAAAGTTTGCGGCGCATGCTGCTTCTGAGCATTAACGGCGTGATTTTGCTGTTGATGATCGTGACCGGCGTGAGTACCTTTTACAGTGCGCATCACGAAATAGATGAGTTGTTTGATGCCCAGCTTGCCCAATATGCCCGACTGGTGCGACACCTTTTAGTTGAAAGTTCATCGATAAAACCTTCATTTGACAATGTGATTGAAGTACCGCGGATCATTGAAGATGGTATAGAACGCACATCCGCACAGGAACGTCACCCGGAAGGGCATAAATATGAGAGCAAAATTGCTGTCCAGGTCTGGAGCCAGGACAGCAAGTTATTGCTGCGCTCTGCCAATGCCGGCACACATCCACTACAACCAAAGGACGCGGGTTACCATGTGGTGAATTTCGATGGGTATGAGTGGGTAGGATTTAGTTTGTATGCCGAGGATTTAAAGGTCTGGATTTTCACAGCACAACGGGAGGATGTAAGGGGTGAACTGAGCTTTCATCTAACCATCGATCAGTTAGTGCCACTTAGTTTTGCTGTTATTCCGATTTTTATTTTGGTGTGGCTGACAGTTTATTGGGGAACAAGGCCAATCAATGAGTTGTCAGCAAGACTTGCCGGCACTGATCCGGCCAATTTAAAACCTTTGCAGATGGAGCTTCCCCGGGAGCTACAGCCTTTTCAGCATGCGGTGAATACCTTGTTGGAGGAACTCAAATCTTACATCAGCAAAGAAAAACGCTTTATTGCCGATGCCTCGCATGAACTTCGCACGCCGCTGACCATTCTCCAGCTACACACGGATAACTTAGCCAAAGCGCAGTCGGCTGATGAAATCAAACTGGCCAACGAAGCGATTCAAAAAAGCACAAAACGGCTGTCTCATCTGGTGTTCCAATTGATGGAAATGCAGAAACTTGAGCATCTCAGCTATCTGGAGAAAAAGCAGATATCCCTGCTCGGGCTGATTTCCGATGCGATGGGGCAGATTGAAAGCAAGCATTTAGACAACGTCAGTTGGAATATCCGGTTGAGTGCTGAGACGACGATATTTGTAGAACCTGCGTTGTTCCAATGCGTGTTACGCAATTTGCTGGATAATGCCGCAAAATATGCCTGCCCAAATAGTGTTGTGGTAGTGGAGTATTTTTCTACACTCTCAGACAGCAAACTGACGATCACCAATCAATTACCTGAGGATTCAATGCCTAAACTTGATCGGTTGGGTGAACGTTTTTTCCGGGCCACAGTGCATCAGGACATCGCCGGCTCTGGTCTTGGACTGTCTGTTGTTCGCAAAATAACAGAGCTCCATCAGATGAATTTAACATGGCTAATCAATGATGACGGCTGCTTTGTGGTCATGCTGGAGAGTCAAGAAAACACTGTGTAACTTGCGACTCGGCTAACGTAAGAGTAAGCACTAACCAGTTTTACATTTCGGCTGTTCACGCTTCACTACTTTGCAGGAACAACCCCTATTACTTCCCATTGAAAAATGGAGATTATCGCCATAAAGTCCAAAACATGAAGTCACTTTGGCGCATTAAATTGTGGCGCAATCGACGCGACAAAGAATGACACCAATCTAATCTAGCCGCTCCTTAGCATAGGACTAACCTGTCACACGCACGTCATCTGAATTGGTTTAACTGCTGTTCAAGGCATAAGTCCTTGTACCTGATGGAGCTCAGATGGACGTATCTGTAGTCATTCCAGCCAAAAATGAGCAGGACAATATTCGTCACCTGGTGGAAGAGATTGTCACTGTCTTAAACGGCAGGGTTGAATTTGAAATCCTTTATATTGACGATGCCAGTTCTGATCTCACTTACTCCTACTTAGCCGCCTTAGCTGCGGGCCCTTTTCCGCAAATTCGCGTGATCCGACATCAAAAATCAGCAGGTCAAAGTACTGCCGTTTGGAACGGCGTACAACATGCTGTGGGGCGTTGGATTATTACGATGGACGCCGATGGGCAGAATGACCCGGCAGATATTCCTGCGATGATGCAACAAGCTGAAGTGTTAAATTCCAGTGCGCATTTTTGTATTGCCGGCTATCGCAAAAACCGTAAAGACACCGCCTGGAAACGTTGGCAGTCAAAAATTGCCAATGCGGTACGCAGCCGGCTATTAAAAGATGAAACACCAGATACTGGTTGTGGTTTGAAACTGTTACCCCGGGCTACGTTTCTATTACTGCCTTATTTTGATCATATGCATCGCTACATACCTGCTCTGGTAAGACGGTTGGGCGGCCAAATTGTTATTGTTGAAGTTAACCATCGAGAGCGGAAGTTTGGCACTTCAAATTACAACATGTGGGGCCGGTTGGGAGTTGGACTGGTCGATATGCTGGGCGTGATGTGGTTGCAACGCCGAAGCAAGCAGGTGCAATTGCATCGTGCTGATAAATAACAAAAGCCGCGAGGAACTGCTAAAAATATTTGGCCGACTTTTGATGTTGGCTGTTATCTGTTTTCTTGTCAGTCTCGCAGCCCACCAAGCCCCAGACTCATCTCACTTCAATCAGCAATGGATTGATAACCAGGCTCAACATAACGGTTGGCAAGGCATGCTGAATTACCTGATGGTTGCTACCTTGCTCATCAGTATGGGCCTGCCGAGACAATTAGCAGCCTTTCTCGCTGGTTATGCTTTTGGTTTTTTACAGGGGTTACTCTTATCGATGCTGGCCGTTAGCTTCAGCTGTCTGTTAACCGTCTTGTTAGTCAGAGTATTTGCGCGTCCTTTTGCCCAGCATTTTTTTTCCAAACGGGTTAGTCAACTTGATGCTTTTGTGTACGATCACCCTCGCAAAAAAGCCATGGTGCTCCGGCTACTGCCTGTAGGTAACAACATGCTGACCAATGTATTGGCAGGAATGAGTTCGGTGGCAGTTTTACCTTTTTTGTCTGGCTCTGTGATTGGATATGTTCCACAAATGCTGGTGTTTTCCCTAATGGGTAAAGGTGTGCTGCTGCAATCAGGTTGGAAAATTGGACTCAGCTTGGCATTGTTCGCTTTTTCTAGCTTGTTAAGTTGGCACTTGTATCAGCAGTACCGTATCAGCAAACAATCACCTCCCACGATTGTCTCCCTATCAACCGAAGAGCAGAGATGATGAAGACAGCAATGATTGAGCGTCTCATCATTTGGTACCAGCAAAAGACTATTCAGCAGCAGATATGGCTGTTTGGGGCCTTTGCCGTTTTATTGATTGTAACCGGTACTGGCCTGCGCGACCCTTGGCCGGCAGATGAACCTCGATTTGCACTGATTGCTAAAGAAATGGTCGACAGCGGTCAATGGTTTTTCCCCAGTCGTGCAGGCGAATACTATCCGGATAAACCGCCTGTTTTTATGTGGGCTATTGCCCTGTTTTATCAGTTGACCGACTCACTGAACCTGGCATTTTTGCTCCCTTCAGCATTGGGAGCATTGCTCTCTTTATTTTTGATCGTTGATTTAGGTTCCAGATTATGGAGCCCTCAAATTGGCCTCACTGCTGGCTGGTTGCTGCTGTTTAGTTTGCAGTTCACCTTACAAGCTAAAACCGCTCAAATTGACGCCATGGTGTGCGCTTTCATTACCATTGGTTGTTACGGCTTGCTGCGTTTTATGCTCTTTGACGGCTTGTGGCGCTGGTATTACATGGCCTGGGTCGCTATGGGATTAGGAGTAATTACCAAAGGGGTTGGTTTTTTACCCGCGCTGATGCTGTTACCTTACATCTGGTATCGCCTCGCGTGGCCGGGCGCTCTTATCATTCGACCTGCGTCGGGGAATAGTTTACGTTGGCTGCTGGGCCCCATCGTGATGCTGCTGACTATCGGCTGCTGGTTTTTCCCGATGCTCATTCAGGTCGCGCAAAGCCAAGACCCGATGTTACTGCAATACCGCGACAATATCTTATGGAAACAAACCGTCACCCGCTATGCCGACTCATGGCATCACATCAAACCGTTTTGGTACTACTTGGTCGAAGTGATTCCAGTATTTTGGCTGCCGCTTAGTCTGGCAATACCCTGGTTGGTGCCGCAGTGGTGGCAAGCATTGAAACGGTTTGATGGTCGAGTTTTGTTGCCATTATCCTGGATTGTTCTGGTTTTAATTTTTTTTGCCGTCAGCCCTGGGAAACGTGGGGTTTATATTCTGCCTGCCTTGCCGATGCTGGCGTTGATTGCTGCACCATATTTAGAGCGGCTATTGCAACGCAAGGGGCTCAATCGCTGGCTATGGGGGCTGGTCGCTCTGCTGTCGACTATCTTCTGCTTACTCGGCTTAGCCGGTGTTCTTAGCCTGAAAGCCGCGACCAAATTGACTGATAAATTTGATGTAACTCCTTGGTTTTTTCTTGTAACGCTGGGAGTTGTCGGAGTATTGATACTTGCAATTACCCGGCGCGCCAAACTCTGGCTGAGCTGGCCGCTATTTATCAGCCTGTTCTGGTTGCTATACAGCACCTGGGGCTACAACATGCTCGAGAGCGTCAAAACACCTAAACATGTCTTCACGGCGATGCAAAAACAGCTACCTGCAGATACGGAGCTTGTACTGGTGGATTTTGCCGAACAATTTGTATTGTTTTCGCCTTATCCAGTGACTCATTTTGGCTTTCATAGCCCTCTGAAAGAACAAATTGCGGCTGCATATCGTTGGCAGACTAATCATCCGAAGGCGGTTGTACTTATTGATAAGCAACTACTGGATGGGCAGTGTTATGACCCGGCGGAAGTAGTGCATGTAGGTTTTGCGCATCGGGTAGATTGGGTGTTGTTGATGGATCAAGCGCGCTTACCAGAATGCGAGGCCGATGGCCCGGCATTACGTGACTTTCATTATTCGCCCTTGAACATCGGTGACCAAAAATGACAAATACGATTGAGCAAACCGTACAACCGACTCTCAAAATTTTCGAAGCTTGAATTTCACTTTTTACTCTTGATTGTCCGCTTTCAGTGAAAAGCGCCGATTTAACCAAATTTCAATGAATTTCCGCTTTTGGCACAAAGCCACCTTGGGGTTTTGACATCTACATATAGAGCTGTTTAAGCAGAATAACTGATGCTTTGAAAAATTAGCAGCAGAGAGAAGCTATAAATCTGCTACATAGGTGCTACATGGGAAGATTGCAGACACAAAAAAACCACTTGAGTTGCCTCTAAGTGGTTGATTTATATGGCGCACCCATCAGGATTCGAACCTGAGACCTCTGCCTCCGGAGGGCAGCGCTCTATCCAGCTGAGCTATGGGTGCGCGACGGCGGCCATTGTATTGTGCGCGGCGGTGCTTGTCCAGCCGCAAAAACGGCGGTTTGTCCACTTTATCAATTGATTAGTCAAAATTTAACCAGTCTGTCGTTCAGCGGATTTTTCTATGCGACAGACAGGCAGAACTATGATGTTATTCGGGATATATTAGACCTTTGTGCATTAAAGGATGCGGGATGCTAAAAGCCACTTCTCTTTTGTTGTTCTGCTTCTCTTGCCAGGTCTTGAGCCGGACCGAGCACCCGCTGCTGTGGCTGACAGAACATGCACCGGACCAGAACTTACAGATGCTGGACATCAATGACAGTACCTTCCGCTTGCTTGAAGCACAGTTGGAGGGCGTGAGTGTCAGCCGGCAACAGGCGACTACCCTGCGTGCTGCCAAATTGCTGCACAGCAATCCTCAAGCTTGTGTCGGTAACAAACTACCACTGCCGGCGCGGCGTGACTGGGGACTCATCAGCCATCAGCCGCAGGTGATTTTTCCGGGGCTGCGGCTTTATGTGCTGCAATCGTCGGGGCTGGTGCCCTGGCTGCAACAACTCAGCGCAACCAAGCCGCTGAGCCTGCAACGTTTGCTCGACACCAATCAACGCTTCAAGTTAGGTTTTGCGGCCGGGCGCAGTTATGGCGATAAACTGGACCGGCTGTTGCAGCAAGCGCCCGGCGAAAGCCAACTGTTCTCCCGCAGCGGCCCTGATGACGCCGGTGGCATTTTGCAGATGTTCAGCCGCGGCCGCATTGACCTGCTGATTGAATACCCAAATGTGGTGCAACATTATCTGGCGCAACTGCCGCAGCAACCGGCAGTGCTGAGTTTTGCCGTAGCGGAGTCGCCGACCGCATTACCCGGCCATATCATTTGTGCTGATACGCCAGAAGGCCGGTTTTCGCTGGCCAAACTAGAAAACGCCATCAGTATCGTCAGCAAACAACGGGCTTATCTGGACGCCCATTTGCGTTGGTTTTCCCCCGACTTACATAGCGAATTGACCAAGCTGTACAATACTGCCTATGGCACAAATTTCTGATCTTCAACCCGGAGAATGACTGATGAATAAAATAAAAATGCTGTGCGCGACCGCCCTGTTTAGCCTGTCGGCGTTATGCAGCCCATTGGCTTTGGCCGCTGACAAAATCTGGATTGATGTGCGTAGCGTCGAAGAGTTTCAGGCTGGTCATCTTGACGGCGCCGTCAATATTGTCCACACCGACATCGCCGCTAAAATTGCCACTGTGACGCAGGATAAAGATGCCGAGATCCAGCTGTATTGCCGGTCGGGCCGCCGTTCGGGTCTGGCGGAGGCTGAATTGAAAAAGCTGGGTTTTACCAATGTGCATAACGCTGGTGGTTATGAGGCGTTAAAAGCGGCCGCGGAAAAAAGCCAAAAGCCAGAATAAAGTAGCCGGCCAGCACCAAACTCGTTCTTTAATGCTGACCAGGCCTTCGCTATCACAGCCTGCGGTTACTGCAACAACTGCAGGCTCTGCTCCAGCCGCTCGGCACTTAAATTGTCGGTAATAAACACCAGCTTGCAGCGGCGATCTTGGTCCGGCCATTCTTTTAACAGCCCGGCCGGATGCAACAGATGCTGCACTGCGTGCACCACCAGCGGCCCAGGGAACCCCACCACATTCAAAATTGCTTTGAGGCGCAGTAACTGTGGCCCCAGTTCTGGCATCAGCGCGTCCAGCCATTGATCAATTTGCGCCGCGGTGACCGGATGTTCCAGAACATAACAATATGCGCGGATGCGGTCGTTATGGCGGTTCAAATCCACCGGCGTGCTGCCCGGTTGCTCGGCGCGCAACAAGCCTTGTTTGCCGCTCACCGGCGCAAAACTAAGTTTTTCTGTCGGCAACCAGCTGTGCAGCGGCGCGCTGGATTGCACCGGCTCGGCATGGTCAAGTGCCAAAATCTCGCTGACTTGCGTCTGTCCCTGCAGCACCAGCTGCACCGGCGCTGTCGGGTTCAGTTGCAACATCGCATCACGCGTCGCGGCTTGTTGCGCTTGCGTGGCGAGGTCCGATTTACTCAGCAGCAGCAAATCAGCAACCGCGACCTGCTTTTGTGCTTCGGGATGCGTCGCCAGCGTGCCGGCGCCATTGACCGCATCCACCACAGTCACAGTGCCCTGCATCCGATAGCTGTCATACAGCTTTGGCGTATTGCTGATGATTTGCAGAATGGGCGTTGGTTCGGCCAAACCTGTGGTTTCAATCACCACGCGGTCAAACTGGCGCACGCCGTTGCGGGCAAACCGCCAGGTGGCGTCGCTCAGCGTTTTGGCGAGATCGCCGCGAATGGTGCAACAGATACAACCACTCGACAGCTCAACAATCTGGTCATCGCTGCTTTTGCTGACCAGCAAATGGTCCAGGCTGGTTTCACCAAACTCGTTGATGATAACCAGCGTGCGGCTGAACTCCGGCAACTGCACCAGCTGATTTAACAACGTGGTTTTGCCACTACCGAGAAAACCAGTTAATAAAATCAGCGGGATACGTTCGTGGCGCATAAAAACTCCGGGGCAGTTGCAGGCGAAAACAGCGTGATAGTATCACAAAACACCGCCAGCGATGACGCCGGCGTTGCAGCAATTTTTTCACTGACATCGATTCATTTTTGCTATTGATAACTATTCGCATTTAGATATACTGCAGATATCCCTGATCTCGAGGAACCGCAGATGAACTTCCGAAAAAAGATTGCCCCGCTTGGTACTGTGGCGCTGGTCACGCTGTTTTTAATTGTGAATCAGCAATGTCAGTGGTTTCCGACTCAGGTCGTCAGCGGCTAAATCAGCCAGCACAGGGAGGTTTTATGCAGATTTGGCAACATTGGATGGAACTGGGTAATCAGGCCTATTTTGCTGAACACTGGTCGCAGGCTCAGCACTGCTATCAACAAGCAATGCAGGATGTCTGGCCGGTCTGGCTGGAAAGCACTTTGGGCGCTGCGGCCGGATCGGGTGCTCTGCAGTGCCTGAATGATGATGAATTATGTCTGCCAAGTTGCTGCTTAGTGGTAGCTGTGCGTAACTTAGCCAACTGCTATCGCGCCGCCGGCCAGCCCGGTCGCAGCCGCGCCCTGCTGAAACAAACCCAGCGCTGGTTCTGCTGCGCGCTGCAACAATCACATCTGCCGGCGTCACTGTATGCCAGCCTGCTGAGCCTGCAGGCTGATTTGCAGGAAGCTTTGCTGCTGTGTGATGACGGTTACATGCAGCAGCACGGTGTCGTCAGCCTCAGCCCGCAGCACCTGCATTAACCAGCTTTACAGCAGTGGTGGGCTTAGCAGCTCATTGGGTTTGGTATCGGGTGGTAGCTTTAAATCCGGTTTCAGTTGCAACACCAACTGATACAGATCCGGCCGGTACAGCTCTAAACGCTTCAACCGCGCCAGATGCGAAGGTTCAGGGTCGGTCAGCTGCGCCAGAATGTTCGGCAGTGCCGGATGTAATTCGCGCTGCAGATAACTGGCTTCGAGCGCAAGATCCAGCGCATCCGGGCCCAGCTGCTGCACAAAAGGCGATAATCCCGCATTGAGCAACAACACGACCGTCTCCGGCGAGGTCTGAAAGGCCCAGCTAAACAAGTTGCGGCCATAGAGATCCTGGATGCCGAGATCAAAACCAGCGTCCAGCAACGCTTGCAAATCTTGCTCAGGCTTAAAGCCATATCCCGGATATAGGTAAGCTGGTGCTTTGGGGGCAAAGCGCTGTGTAAAGGCCGGCACCAATTCCGGCTTTGCCATCACTTCCATCAACAACCAGGCGGTGGTGCCACTGTCGAGTTCCGTTTTTTGTAAAAATGCCATCAGCTCGGCCGGGGCATGTAACAAATCCGTCAACTGATCTCTGAGTGTCGGGTCAGCGTCCAGTTGTCTGGCACCACCCATCTGCCAGTGCCAGGCCACCCAGGCCGGGTCGCGCTGATGCAAAGGTGATAAAGCCAGCTCAGTCAGCGGTTTGCCATCACGCCAACTAAACATCTGCTCTTCAATGGCCTCGCGGCTTAATAAGGCCTCTGCAGTGAAGAACTGTTGTTTGTCGGCCAGACACTGTTGCCTCGCCTGTTTTGCTTGTGCGATGTCCAGCTTTTGTTGCGCAACCCATTCTGCCAGCGCGGTGCCCGCCGGCACAGCCTGAGGTTTCACTTCAGCACGCCGGAACAGAACCTCCGGAGCCTTCGTCTGTGCAGACAATAGCGCGAGGATGTCTTCAGCCTGAAAGCGACCGGCATTTAAGAAGTTGTTGCCAAAGAACCAGCTGCCGTCAGCAGTTTGATAACCATGCGCCCAATAACCCTCAGTGATTAGATAGGCCACAGTGCCGCGCTGCGCTTGTTGCAAATGCAGCTGCACATCAGGGTTGTTCTTTGTATCGAAATGCCGCGGAGGTTCAGTGAACAACGCAAAATCGAGCCCCGTCACCACCCCTTCTAACTGGGTTGGGACTACATCGTGCTGCTTCAACGCCTTTAACACTGCTGGTTGCCAGAGCATTGCCGCAATGTCCGCCAGGTTCCACACCGGAGTTCTGCTCTGATAATGGTGATACCCGACGGGAAACTGGCCCAGATCACGGCCTTGCGCCACCAGTTGCACCAGATGCGTTTCAGGTAACCGCAAATGCATTGCCACAGCAATTTCTAATGGTGAAAAGGTTTTGCCAGCGATGAGCTGTTTAAACTCAGTCGGCGGGATATTGCTACTGAGCTGTAAAAACAGCAGCGACGGTGAAATAAGCGTGCTGCCATTTAATGTGCCAAGCCCGACCGGTACAAACACCTGAAAATCTTCTTCAGTCGTCAAACTACGGGCAAAGGCGACCGGATTGGCACTGAGCTCTTGCTGAATACGTTCAGCCAGCGTGTCCAGTATGCTTGGTTGGCGGATATCCAGGGTGTCTGCGCCAATGATATGCATCGCCTCTGCGATACTCTCCGCGTACTGCTTGTACCAAACCGCAGCTGTCACATCGTATTGCAACAGCTCCGCGGGTGTTTTCCCGGCTTGCAGCAATGGCAATAGCTGTTCGGTCAGACGTTGTTGCGCCGTGCCCGGATGAGTCCCAGCCTCAACACAGTGCGCATAGGGGCTTAATTGTGCGGCGCTCTTTTTTATAGCTGTACCGCGGTCCGCAGTCTGCTCAGCTGAGGGCTGCGCAGCTTGCTCTGCTGACTGTGGCTGCTCAGCTGCTGGCTGCTTCACTTTCAGCTGTTGCCAATAACCAATCAAAACCACAGCAATGACGGCCAATGCCAGCCAGCCAATCTTGTTCTTTGTAGTCATCCTGGCTCATCTATCCCTGAAAATGAAACACACTAACATAACCCGGCCTTGGTATTCTATGGCTGGCTACACCGAGGTCTGACGCGGTTATTTCTGTTTAAAATCATCGTCGTTTTTGTATTTGACTAAGACAAAGCTTAGATCCTTGTCATCTGGAACCACGCCCAATCACTGGCCGTCTCACCAGTCTCTCAGCTTTCGACTGCACTGGCGTAAAATTCACTCTGCTGAAAAACCGCATATTTACCAGCATAAGCTGCGGGAAATCGCAGCTGTATGTTCATCAGTTCTGCACGCTCCTGCCTTTCCCGCCGCTGTTCAGCTAATTCATCCAGCGGTGCAGGGGTAAATTCGATGACTTTACTATTGCTGGTGGCAGATGGCTGATCGTTGCAGGTAATAATGGACGCTGTTGTCGCTATGGGGTCCGAGACCTCAGGCCGTGGGATCTAGATCGGAAGAGCACACGTC
>JAIXSW010000289.1 GCA_027484495.1 Gammaproteobacteria bacterium | reverse complement strand
CATGGATCAGGTTCAGGCTAATCATCAGGTTGTCGTACAAAAAGTCGACCGGTTGCGTACGGTTCGCTTCAATGCCCCCAACTTTTGCCGCCGCCAATAACACCAGATCTGGCTTGGTGTCACCAATAAACTGCTGCGTTTTCTGCTGATCACGCAGATCCAGTTCGGCTTTGCTGACCGTGCTCAGCTCGACTGGATAAGCTCCCAGTGCCCGCACCAATGCCTGGCCAACCAGGCCGGTATGACCGGCCACGAATACGCGTTTGCCTTCTAAAGCAAAGACTTCAGACATTGCTGAATTTCGAATTTGAGATCATCCGGTAGCCTTTAATCAGCTCAGCAATCCCGGCATCCAGCGAATGATCCGGCCGATAGCCAGTAGCTTCAATCTTGGCGTTCGATACGATGTAATCGCGTTTATCCGGATCTTCACCCACCGCAGCTTCCAGAAAAGTAAAACCAGGCACTTGTTGTTCAATGCGTTGGCACAGCTCCAGTTTGGATAAATTGGCATCCGACAGTCCGACGTTGTAAGCCTGACCTTTCATTTCTTCAAAGTTGTCTAAACCATGGACAAAAGCCTTCGCTACGTCGCGAATATGAATGTAATTGCGTTTAAAATGCGGTTCAAACAGCACCAAAGCCCGGTCTTTCACCGCGCGGTAAACAAAATCATTGACCAGCAAATCCAGCCGCATTCGCGGGGAGAAACCAAACACAGTCGCCAGACGGAAACTGATCGCCCCCGGATGTTCAAGTACCGCAGCTTCGGCTTCTACTTTGGTGCGGCCATACAAACTAATCGGGTTCAGTGGCGATTCTTCCGTACAGAATTTACCGGCTTCACCAATCCCATAGCCACTGTTGGTGATCGGCATCAGCACGCGCTGATCTTTACTCAATAAGCGGGTTAACATGACTACCGCATCGCGGTTCGTCGTGATAGTGCCAATTTCGTCGCGGGCACACAGCGGAGCGCCAACCAACGCGGCCAGCGGGATCACCACATCGGCTTGTTTCAGCAATCGTTTCATCGTCGCTTCGTTGCGGCAATCACCCCGTTCAACGTCAAACGCCGGGTTGGCACACAGCGGATTTAACGAGTCCTGCCCAAACATAAAGTTATCAAGCACTGTGACCCGATGACCCAAATCGAGTAGCCGCGGCACCATCACAGATCCAAGATAACCCGCTCCACCTGTCACCAGAATATGTAAAGACATCATGCAATCTCCTGTGCTGCGCTGTCCAATACCTGACGTAAAGTCTGGATTTGTTCAGTTAAATCAAATGGATGGTTGCCGACAAAGAAACCGTAGTCGTGCGCAATATGCGCATTGACCACTGGAGTGGCTTCGCTGTAATCGTAATACTTGATCACGTCGTGGCGCAGGAAACTGCCGCCGGTGATGATCCGAAAGCCGATTTTCGCTGCTGTCAACGCAGCAAAAATGGCTTTGCGGTCCAGATTTTTCTTTGGATTCAAAATGATAGTGAAGCTAAAGCAAGAACTCTGGCCATTTTCGCGCTGAATAATAAACCGGTCATCACCGGCGAATAATGACTGAAATAACTGCAGGTTTTTACGTCGCGCCGCGGTGAAGGCCGGTAGCTTTTTCAGCTGTTCAAGACCAGCTGCGGCATTAAGTTCAGTCGGACGTACGTTATAGCCCGGCAGAATAAAGCGATATGCTTCAAACAAGTCCTCACCGGTGCGTTGATACAACATCGAATCTGCCGGCAAATCGCGGGTCCAGCCGTGTGCGCGTAAACAACGACATAGCTGATACAGCTCTTCATCATCGGTCAGGATCATGCCGCCTTCAATGGTGGAAATATGATGCGAAAAGAAGAAGCTAAAGGTATTCAGGTCGCCATAAGTCCCGGCTTTTTTACCGTGCAGCTCTGCGTCCATCGATTCGCAGTTGTCTTCCATAAAGTAAAGGCCGTGCCGATCGGCCACGTCACGCATCACATCGAGTGCTGCCGGATTGCCCAGAATACTCACAGCAAGGATGAGCTTGGTATCCGGCGTAATCGCTTTCTCAATCAACGCCGGATCCATATTCAGTGTATCCAGCTCAATATCAACAAAGCGGACTTTCAGACCGTATTGTTGCAGCGGGTGATAAGTGGTGGCCCAGCTCAGTGCCGGTACCAACACTTCATCGCCACGTTTTAACGGATTGTCTTTTTTGAAAAATAACGCCGCAATGGCAATCAGGTTGGCCGACGAGCCGGAATTCACCATGATGCCGTATTTTTTCTGGTGGTAGTCGGCAAACTCACGCTCAAACTGCGCAACTCGTGGCCCCATCGTGAAGAAGCCGGAGCCAATCACAGTTTGCAGGGCGTCCAGTTCTTCCTGGCCCCAGGTCGGTACAGCTAATTCATAAAACATTAAAATGGTCCTTTAAACTGAGTCTGATACGCAAGTTTGCAACGTTCTTCGTCTGGCTGCCATGCAACATCCGGCCGCAGCATCTGATGCACTGTCGTGGCGATAGTGACTGGAGACGGATAAAATGCGGCTTCTAATGTCGGCGTGGTTGGGCAGGTCGTTGCAGCAAAACCGAGTCGCTTCACTTGCGGTTTAAAATCAATCAGCGGGCTTTCACTGATCCTGGCCACGACCTCGGCCGAGAAACCACAATTGAGCCAGCCATTGTCCACCACCAGCAATCGACCGGTTCTGGCTACTGATTTTTCAATGGTTTCGCTGTCAAGAGGGGAAATGGAT
>JAIXSW010000328.1 GCA_027484495.1 Gammaproteobacteria bacterium | reverse complement strand
GATAACGTCAACGACCCTGGCAATCTCGGCACTATCATCCGCATCGCCGACTGGTATGGCATCCGCCATCTGCTGTGCTCAGCCGACACCGTCGATGCCTTTAACCCCAAAGTGATTGCCAGTGCCAAAGGCTCGTTTTTACGCGTCAAACTGCACTACGGCGATTTAACGTCGTGGTTGGAAAAGGCGCAGCAACCGGTGTACGGCGCTTTTTTAAACGGCGATTCCGTGCATCAATTAACCTTACCCAAAGCCGGTGGTTTTATCGTGCTGGGCAATGAAGCAAACGGCATCAGCGACAGTATTGCCTCTCACGTCAACCGTCGGGTAACCATCCCAGCCTTTGGTCAGGCCGAGAGCTTAAATGTTGGCATTGCCAGTGCGGTGATTGTCGATAATCTGGTAAGGCATTCTGGTAAATAACCGCTTGATGGCGGCGTTGTCCGCAATGCCAGACAAAAAAAAGCGCCTAGGCGCTTTTTTTACATTTGGAGTTTAAGCCAACAGTCAGGCCACTTTACGTTGTGGCTTAACGTGCTGCTGCCGGCGCCAGGCCAGCAGCGGTAAGCCTATCAGCAGCACGCCTAAACCTGCACCGCCAGACCCCGAACTCCCTGCATTCGGTGTCACCGGGTCGCTGCTGCGGCTGGCATCCAGCGGATATTTATCGCTGCCATCAGCCACGCCATCGTTGTCATCGTCCGGGTCGGCGTTATTGCCGATGCCGTCTTTGTCGGTGTCCGTAGTTTCTTTTGGATCTAACGGGAACACATCTGCCGTATCTGCAACGCCGTCGTTGTCGTCATCAGGGTCAGCATTGTTACCAATACCGTCCTTGTCGGTATCTAAAGTCTCTTTTGGATCCAGCGGGAAAACATCGCTGACATCCGGTGTGCCATCATTGTCGTCATCCGGGTCGGCGTTATTGCCAATGCCGTCTTTGTCGCTGTCCGTGGTCTCTTTTGGATCCAGTGGGAAAGCATCTGCCGTATCTGCAACACCGTCGTTATCATCGTCCGGGTCGGCGTTATTACCGATGCCATCTTTGTCGGTATCCGTAGTTTCAGCCGGATCTAACGGGAAGGCATCGCTGACATCCGGTGTGCCGTCATTGTCATCATCCGGGTCGGCGTTATTGCCAAGGCCATCCTGATCAGAATCAATAGTCTCTGATGGATTATATGGCATGGCATCGCCGGCATCAGGCACTGAATCATTGTCGTTATCCGTGTCAGCCTCATTAAGAATGCCATCGCTGTCGACATCGTTATCCCCACCGGCGCTGGCGCCTAAACGCAGCGCTTCAGGCATAGTATTCAGCAACTGATTGCCAGACTGCGTGACCACCTGCAGTCGCAGATCCAGCCAGTGCTCACCAGCCCGCAATGGTAATGGAAACTGATGCACGCCGGCGTTATAGCCGTGATAGGCCAGCTTCCAGTCGCCATCTTTGGTTTTTAGCAGGACTTTAAACTCTTTCACCGGATCTTGTTTCGAGACAACTTCGACACTGAATTTGTTATCAATCCGGCTGATATTGTCACCACGTATCGTGCGGTTGAAAGTGGCTAAATCGACAAAGTAAGGCGATTCTAAACCGGCTTTTAGTTGATCAAAGCGGACTTCGCCAAGCAGCCCCTGTGTGTCACGGCCATCCAGAGGATAATTCAGATACACAGTATTTTCTTTACAATCATAAGCTTGAATAAATTCTGTAGCAAAATAGGCAGCCATATCGCCATACCATATATTTGCGGTGAACTCATTTAGCAGATTAACTACAGAACCACATTGGTGACGCGCTTTAATCTGGTTATAAGCCGGCAAATCGTTTTGCCATAAGTCATTAAAAATATTGTTGCCAGCGTATAAATCGACATTGTGATGACGCGGCTTGATCCGCAGTCCTTCAACACTGGCTTGTACCGGTGATGTCAGATAACGCAAATTGTTATCAAAAGATAGTTCGCGGACATCTGAGCTATAGATGAGTCCCTGATCTGACAATTTGGTGATATCACAAACTGCTGCTTTACACCGGAATTTTTGTAGCTTTCCGTCTTCCGTCAACCGCCATTGCTGGGTAGTGGCCGATGCAGCAGTTTTAGCCCAATCCAAAAAACGCATATTGCTGTACGGCATTTCGTCGGCATTCAGCCCTACTGATTTTTGCCAGATCTGCAGGTCCAGCTGGCCGGTCAGCTCAGGACCGCCTAACTGGCCCATGAAAAAAGAATTGTCTGGTTTTTCGGCTTGTTTTCGCAGCCTCACTAAATGTTGTTCAGTAAAGTCCAGTTCTAAATCTTCTGTCTGTAACGGCGTTTTAAACCGGAAGGCTGCCATAATCAGCTGCTGTGGCATCGTGTCTGACAGCAACAGTTGCTGCTGACTGTGCAGGGTAAAACTGGCAGGTACTTCACTCAGATAAAACTCTGACGGCGGCCGGGCTGTACAAATCGGTCTGCACTCTGTCCAGAATGTAGAACCGTAAATTAAATGTTCGTTATCTTTCAAAGTGGCAGTGCCAAAAGTTTTCTTAAAATCACCCGCCCAAAACGGATCTCCATTTTTGGTCGGCGCTTTAAGCCGTAAACGGTGCTTGATTTCGGCATTGGATAGTGTGATTTCTGGTTGAGCCGCGACATCAACATCGTTACGGAATATCCAGTTTTGACGCATGACCGATAGATTTTTTGTTTCTTCAGGCAGTAATGCGGTGGGAGCTGAGACCGCCTCGGCAAAAATATGAATCCTCTTATCCACCAACCGCAGATTGACACTGGATTGCCCCCACAGGTTATGACGGAAAGCGACTCTCGACCATTTTGGCGTATAGATACCTACCGAATTCATCGGACTGGCCAAATTCAGTTTGAGAAGAAGATAATGATCCAATATCACCGGAAGATTGTAGGTATGGCTACTTCCAACCAACTCAATATTAAACTGATGGACAGCATTACCTGGCGGGTTGTCAGGGACTTTTGCCGAATCAACCAGATAGCTAAGATTGATCTCTTTTGTCTCACCTGGCGCTAATTTAATGGATGAACT
>JAIXSW010000573.1 GCA_027484495.1 Gammaproteobacteria bacterium | reverse complement strand
CGGTCCCAGGTAAGTGCTTCCAAATCGGGAGAATTTGCCAGATAGTCGCCAAAACAGCTTTTGCGTACCTCATCTGACAACGTAATTGGGATCGGTGCCGTGATAAAACGGCCGGTTTCAGGGGCAATGCGGAAAATTTTCATCCGCAGATCCGGGGCAGCGCTTTGGTCGCCGAGACTGAGCAGCTCACCGTTCCACCAGGTCAGCCCTGATGTTTGCGGATCGGCCAGACTCTGGCCCTGCAAATCCGTGATCCATAACCCGGTTAAGGCCTGACTGGCGTTGACTGCTGGAGTATAAATGGCAATAAAAACAATGCAATACAGCGATTTGACTAACAGATTCATGGTGCTCTCAACAGTGCGTCAGTTGGAATAACTGCAGGCGGCTCTGACAACAAAGCCGCTAATTTAGCAGAAATTCGCCAGCCGGAATACAGCAGTGAGAGAAGTGCATGGAGGACTGCGACGAAATCAGCCCGCTCGGCGCTGATCAACGCCAGAAAAAACAACCCCGGCACTGGGCCGGGGCTGTTTTACCTATTTAATAACCTTGTTCGTGCACATCACGCACTGCGCGGCCCGATGGGTCGGTCAGTTGCGCCATTTTTGCATCCCAGGCTAAGGCTTCTGGAGTCGAACAGGCGACTGATTTACCGCCAGGCACGCAGGCAATCGCAGCCGGATGGGGGAAATGTTCCTCAAAGATGGTACGGTATAAATAACCTTCTTTGGTATCCGGCGTATTGATCGGGAAGCGGAAGCTGGCGGTGGCCATTTGTTGGTCCGACACCTCTTTTTCGGCGAAGGCTTTTAAGCTGTCAATCCAGCTGTAACCAACCCCATCGGAGAACTGCTCTTTTTGCCGCCATAAGATTTCTTTTGGCAGCAGCCCTTCAAAGGCTTCACGCAGGATGTGTTTTTCCATTTTGCCGTTGCCACACATTTTGGCTTGTGGGTTTAACTGCATCGCCACATCCATAAAATGTTTGTCAAGGAATGGCACCCGGGCTTCAATACCCCAGGCCGACATCGCTTTGTTGGCACGGTTGCAGTCGAACATATGCAGCCGGTCCAGTTTGCGTAATGTTTCTTCGTGGAACTCTTTGGCATTCGGCGCTTTATGGAAATACAGATAACCACCGAAGATCTCGTCTGAACCTTCACCAGACAGCACCATTTTGATGCCCATCGCCTTAATTTTGCGCGCCATCAGATACATCGGTGTCGAGGCGCGGATGGTGGTGACGTCATAAGTTTCGAGGAAATACACTACATCGCGCAGTGCATCGATACCTTCCTGCACAGTGAAGTTCACTTCATGGTGGACGGTGCCGATGGCGTCAGCGACAGTGCGGGCGGCTTTTAAATCTGGTGAGCCGGGTAAACCGACAGCAAAAGAGTGCAGACGTGGCCACCAGGCTTCAGAAGCGCCGTCGTCTTCCACGCGGTTACGGGCAAATTGCTGGGTAATGGCTGAGATCAGGCTCGAATCCAAGCCGCCGGATAACAACACACCATAAGGTACGTCAGACATCAGGTGACTTTTCACTGACTGTTCCAGCGCAGCTTTTAGTTCGCCGAGGTCGGCCGGATTATCTTTAACCGCGTCATAGCTCATCCAGCTGCGCTGATAGTATTTCACCAGTTTGCCAATCTTCGAATCAAAATAATGGCCTGGCGGGAATTCCTGCATTTGCTTGCAGACTGGCACTAAGGCTTTTAATTCCGATGCGACATACAGCTGGCCATGCTCGTCATAGCCGTAATACAACGGGATAATGCCGATATGGTCGCGGGCAATCAGATAACGCTGTTGTTCGGCGTCATACAGAATAAAGGCAAACATGCCCTGTAACTGGTCAATAAACTCCGCGCCGTGTTCCAGGTACAACGGCAGGATCACTTCACAATCCGATTTGGTCTGAAAGCTGTAGTCGACGGTTAAATTTTTCTCTAAATTCTTGTGATTATAAATCTCACCATTCACTGCCAGAATGTGATTTCGATTTGGGTTAATCAGCGGCTGGGCACCGTTCTCAGTATCTACAATCGCCAGACGTTCATGCACGAGGATGGCATTATTGTCATTCCAGACCCCAGACCAGTCAGGACCGCGGTGGCGTAATAACTTAGATAACTGTAGCGCCTGCTGACGCAACGCTTTAACATCCGTTTTGATGTCAAGCACCCCAAATATCGAACACATGGTAAAAACTCCGTATTGGTTAATCCGAAAAAAATCATTTCATTTGGCAGTATGTACGTTTAGACGTACCTCCCTGACTCTGCCAGCATGGGCAGAAATTGCAAGCGCTTTTTACCGCTTTTTGCAAAGTAACCCAGCCTGGAGCCTTTCAGTGGTGCGGTCAATCTAATGATAGTTGTCAAAAATCAACGTTTTGTTGCGCCAGAGCACTGGGATGCGCAAATCCTCTGTGATCATCCGGCTTACCGGTGGCTGTGCGCGGCATTGCCGCTGTCCGAGCAAACAAAATTTCCAACACCGGCAGTACTGACTGACTGGCTACAGCAATTGCACCCACACAGTGTGGTGGGCTTTGTCGATACGGCGACGTGTCAGCACGACCCGCGTTATTACGAGGTGTTTATCGCCGACACTCAACAAGTGCCGACCCGTCCCGACAATTGGCATGATTTGTTTGGTGCCTGTATCTGGACCTTGTTTCCCAACAGCAAACAAGCGCTGAATCAGCGGCATCTGAGCGAAATCGCTTTGCATGGCAGTAAAAATCGTTCAGCGCTGCGCCACCAGCTGACGTTATTTGATGAATGTGGTGTTTTGCTGTTATGCCCGCCAGGTCAGCAGGATCTGGTGCAAGCGTTGCGCGCGCATCAATGGCAGCAGGCTTTCTGGTCAGAACGGGAGCGCTGGCATCACGGCAACGGGGTGACGCCGTTGATTTTTGGTCATGCCAATTATGAAATGCTGACGCGGCCCTTTATCGGTCTGACTGCGAAATTATGGCCATTGCCGGTGCCGGCAGAATTTTGTTGTTGGTCATTGCCGCAACAGGTTGAATTCGTTGATACTACATTAAGTAAACAAATTGCAGAATTCACGTTAACTGATTTTCGGCAGCAGATGAGTCCTTTACCATTATTGGGCATTCCCGGTTGGTATCAGGGATTACAGACTGCGGATTTTTATCAGGATGTCAGTTATTTCCGGCCAAAACGGCATGCGACTGCCAATGGTTTGTAATGCTGCACTCGCATAGGGAAACTTAAAAGATATGATTGAGATCCGTCAGCTGGCAAAAGCTTTTGCGCTCGAGAAAGGCCAGAAACTCAGTGAAGCCGAATTACAGGATGTGCGTTATACCGGTCGCAGTTTTTGTTCAGTCCGTGATGTCAGTTTTAATTGCGAGAACGGGCAGGTGATTGGCCTGCTCGGACCCAATGGCGCCGGCAAGACCACCACGCTGCGGATGTTATCCACTGCTTTAAAACCAGATGCCGGCGCGATCCTGATGGACGGTAAAGATGTGCTGCGAGACCCGTTATTGGCGCGCCGTCGCATCGGATTTTTATCCAGTAGTACCGGGCTGTATGGCCGGCTGACTGCTTTTGAAAACGTTGCATATTTTGCCCGCCTGCATGGCATGACGGAAGCGGCTTTGCGCCAGCGTATCGACGAGTTGTTCACGCTGCTGGATATGCATAGCTTTGCCAGCCGCCGCGCGGAACTGATGTCTTCCGGTATGAAGCAAAAAACAGCCATTGCCCGCGCGGTCGTGCATTCGCCTGCATTAGTCGTGCTGGATGAACCAACCACGGGTCTTGATATTATGACCACACAAACGGTGTTGGATTTTATCCGATCGTTAAAAATGGCCGGCACTCCGGTGATTTTCTCGACCCACCACTTAGATGAAGTCAGCAGCCTCTGTGACCGTGTGGTGGTGATTAACCAAGGGATCAGTGCCTTTAACGGCAGTCTGGCGGCATTTCGCCAGTTAAGTGCGGACGGCGATTTACGTCAGGCGTTTATGTCGGTGATCAAGCAGGAGTCAGTCTGATGTGGCAAGTGTATCTGAAAGAATTATTAGAGCTGAGTCGGGATCGTAAAACCTTAATGTTTGTGATTTTGTTACCGGTGCTGATTTTCCCGGTGATTTTTGGTTTGCTTGGTTTGGTGGCGGCCAACGTCACGGCCAGCGCGCAGGCTGAAGAGCACAAATACGTCATTATCAATGCCGACAAAGCGCCGGCATTTGCCGGGCAGCTGTTTTATCACAAGAATTTTAAACAGGTTTCGACAGAGTTGACTGAGCCAGAAGCGCTGCGTCAGGCCATTCGTGACGGTCAGTTTGATCTTGCTGTCATTATTCCGGCCGATTTTGCTGCCGGTTCAACTGAGTTGGCGCAAAGTCAGTGGACGGTGATTTATAACACAGCACCGGTGCTGGATTTAATTGGCAACTATCTGAAAGATTTGGTCAAAGACTATAGCCGGCAGCTGCAGCTGGCAAGGCTTGAGTCAGTAGGTGTTACCGGTAAACAGGTCGATGCAATATTAGAACCGGTACAGATCAACAAAGTATCCAGCGCAGAGAACCGCGAGAACTTGGGTGAGAAACTGGGCGGCTGGATTGCATATCTGTTGGTACCGTTATGTTTTATGGGCTGCTCGTACCCGGCAATTGATATCGGTGCCGGCGAAAAAGAACGCGGCACGCTGGAGACTTTGTTGATTTGTCCCATCAGCCGCAGCAGTCTGGTACTGGGTAAATTTCTGACGGTGTTGACCACAGGGTTGGCCACGGCATTGATTACCGTGTTGAGTTTTGGTGGCTGGGGTTATCTGATTGGCTCGCTGGCGGGTGTTGATGTGGTCGCGAAGGCGATGTCAGCGCTCGGCTTTGCCGATTTGATGCTGATCCTCGCGATGTTGATCCCCCTGACGATGATTTTCGCCAGCGCGTTATTGTCGCTGTCGATTTATGCCCGCAGTTTTAAAGAAGCGCAAAATTATATCGGTCCGATGAGTATTCTGGTGTTTGTACCGCTGGCGCTGGCAATGTTACCGGGGGTTGAACTGAACTGGAAAACGGCATTGATCCCAATGACCAATATCTCCTTGTGTATTAAAGAGCTGGTGAAAGGCACCATCGATATGGGGATTTTAACGCTGGTGATCGCCTCTACTGTGGTGCTGGCAGGTGTATTGATTGCGTTTTGTGTCAGTTGGTTCCAGCGCGAGAAGGTATTATTCCGGTGATCACTTCAATGCTGGCAACAAATCCTTATGGTGCCGCCGTATTGGCCGGTGGCAGTCTCCATCAGGCAGGTATCAGTGTCGACGCTTTTGCGCAATGGCTACAGTGCGAATTGCCGGCACTGGCAGACAGCTATAAGTTATGTT
>JAIXSW010000340.1 GCA_027484495.1 Gammaproteobacteria bacterium | reverse complement strand
TGGTGGACGCGGGTCTTGTTTCAACACTTTCTCGATAAACTGTTGCAGCGCCGGATATTGCCGCTGACTTTGACAAAATGCGGCGGCTTCGGCACTGAAACTGACCGTCATATCCGTTTACGGTGCGGCATCGGCAAAACAACCCCGTGCATCCGGCAGCGCATCTGCATAAGGCAGATAAGGTTTGATATCTATTACGGGCGTGCCGTCGAGCAGATCAATGCCGGACAGATGCAACACCAGCAGTTCTCCGCGGCGGCTGACCCCTTCCAGTTTTACCACGGACAAACCAATTGGATTGGGTCTGAAGGTTGCGCGGGTGGCAAATACGCCTTTTTTACTGTTGCCGCCAAGCCGTGGTGGCCGCACTAATGGTGACCAGCCTTTGTCTGCGGTTTCATGGAAGATAAACACCAGCCACAAATGCGAGAAGGCTTCGATCCCCCGCACAATGGCATCATCGGCATAGGGTGGGTGCAGCACCAGTTCACCCTGAGCTTCAGGAATAAGCCCGGGCTGGCGGGGGATTGCGAATTTTTGTTTGTAAGGCGACCGGATAAAACCCAGCGCCGGTAATTGAAACATAGCAGCGGTCATGCGGAACTCTGTCGCAAGTTTGATTATATCGGGCATTATCCGGCGCTACGGCTGAAACAACAAGACTTGACACCCGGGTACAAGGAAGTGCTTGCTCTTGGAGGTCTGGGTGTCTAGAGTGGTTTTCCTTATATAACAATTTACAGGTCTGTAACCTGTAGGTTTGATCTGAAGTGAAGAGTTGTCAGCAATGGAACAAAAAACGTTATTAATCGAATGTCCGGATTCGAAAGGTCTGATCGCACAAATTACCAATATTTGTTACAAGCATCAGTTAAATATCACCCGCAATACCGAATATGTTGATCCGGATTCTGGTCGTTTTTATATGCGCACTCAGCTGGAAGGTATTTTTAACGACCATACTTTATTATTGGATTTAGATCGCGCCTTACCGCCAGGTAGTGAACGGCAGTTAGTTGGTACAGCAAAAAAGCGGGTAGTTATTCTGGTCACCAAGGAAGCGCATTGTCTTGGCGATATTCTGATGAAAGTGTTTGATGGCTCCCTTGAGCTGGATATCGCGGCGGTGATTGGCAATCATCCGAATTTACAGGCACTGACGGAAAAATTCGATCTGCCTTATCATTTTATTGACCATCAGGGTGTCAGCCGGGTTGAGCATGAACAATTAATATTAACCCAAGTCGCGCAGTATCAACCCGATTATCTGGTACTGGCAAAGTTTATGCGGGTGTTGAGTCCTGACTTTGTGGCTTGCTATCCGCAGCGCATCATCAATATACATCACAGTTTTTTACCTGCTTTTATTGGCGCGCATCCATACCGACAGGCGTTTAATCGTGGCGTGAAAATTATTGGTGCGACCGCGCACTTTGTCACAGATAGTCTGGACGAAGGCCCGATTATTAAACAAATGGTGTCAAATGTTGATCATACCTACAGCGCAAAAGATATGGCGAAAGCAGGGCGGGATGTTGAAAAAAATGTACTGACTAAAGCCCTGGAACTGGTTGTGGAAGATCGGGTATTTGTACACGGCAATAAAACCGTCATACTTTGATAAAACGCGCGCGCAGGAGAGTTTATGCAACCCAGAAGTGTTGAATTCCGTTTTCTCGCAGAACCCACGCATGTCAACTTTGGCGGCAAAGTGCATGGTGGTATGGTGATGAAATGGCTGGATCAAGCGGCATACGCTTGTGCTGCGCGCTGGAGCGGGCTGTATTGTGTGACGGTCTCAGTTGGTACCATTCGCTTTCGCCGGCCAATTCTGGTCGGTCATTTGGTCGAGCTTGAAGCCAAAGTCGTACATACCGGCAGTACCAGTATGCATATTTTTGTGCAGGTGCGTTCTGGGGACAGTAAAAGCGGTGAACTGGCGGAAACCAATCATTGCATTATTACCTTTGTGGCGCTCGATGAGCAGGGCAACACAGCCAAAGTGCCAGTATGGCAACCGGAAACACCGGAAGATAAATTCCTCGAACAATACGCTATTCAGATGAAACAGTTCTCGCAAACGGTCGAGCAGCAAATGTTGGACTTTTATCAGGAGCAGCAACTTGATGCGTAATCTTCAGCGGTTTTCTGTGCTTGGTTTGCTGTTGGGGCTCAGCACCACAGTGCAGGCTGCGCCAGAGAGCCTCAGCGTTGAGCTGGAACCGTTGCAGCCCTATATCGGTAAAACCTGGCGTGGTTTGTTGTCAGAGCCTGGGAAGCCAGAAAAAGTCGATATCAGCCACTGGGAGCGGGCGTTAAACGGTACTGCAGTCAAAATTCGCCACTCAGTGAACCAAGGCGAATATGGTGGCGAGACGACCATATTTTTTGACAAGAAACTGCAGCAGATACGTTATTATTATTTCACCACTGCGGGTTTTTATACGCAGGGTGTGATGCAGTTTGATGCAAAAACCGGCGTGTTAGCGGCACAAGAGCAGGTCGAGAATAATGCCAATGGCATCACCGCAGTTCGCTCGTCGTCGTCACTTGGGGCAGGACAGTTAAAAGTCAGCGCTGAATATCTGCAACATGGCAAATGGGTTTTGGGCCACAGCGCCATTTATACAGAGGCGCCGGACGCAAAAGTAGAGTTCAAATAGCGTTATTTCTCACTGAGATAGTCGTCGGTCAGGTCTAATGCATAAATATTGTCGATCTGATCCGCGCTGGAGTGACTAACCCGCAGATCTTTAATCCGACCGTTGCGCAAGCTGTAAACCCAGCCATGTACTGTCAGCTCCTGACCGCGTTCCCACGCTTCCTGAACCACACTGGTGTGACACACATTCCGCACCTGCTCGATGACGTTGAGTTCACACATCCGGTTTTGCCGCTCGGTTTCAGTTTCCAGTGCTTCGATCTCATCGCGGTGCATGGCGTAGACATCTTTAATGTTGCGCAACCAGTTATCGACCAGGCCGATGCGTTGTTTGTTCATCGCCGCATTAATGCCACCGCAACCGTAATGGCCGCAGACGATAATATGTTTCACTTTCAGGATATCAATCGCGTACTGTAGCACTGACAGGCAGTTGATGTCGGCATGCAGCACCAGATTCGCCACATTGCGATGCACAAACAATTCACCCGGCAACAATCCAACGATATCGTTAGCAGGTACCCGGCTGTCTGAACAGCCGATCCACAGATATTCCGGTGCTTGTTGCGCGGACAGCTTCTTGAAAAATCCCGGCGCTTCCAGTTCGATACGGTCGGCCCATGCCTTGTTATTCTCAAACAGATGTTTTAACGATTGCATTCGTATCCCCGGCCATAAAATTCTGCCTAAGATACCCGATTTATTGCTGAAAACCAGCACCGACCAGCTGTCTGCGCTGAAATGACCAATTTTCCTGCAATTCTGCCATTTCTTTTTCTTTATAATAACTCTATGATATTCGCACTTATTATATCGCCAACATAGAAGGTTCTCTTTATGTCATTATTACTGGATAAACGTGAGTTAAAAAAAGCAGCAAAAGAATTGTCTGTTGTAAAATTACAGGAAGTAATTGATGTATTGAAATCGGTACTTGATGAGCGTCAGAAAGAATCCGAAGTTCTGGACAAAGTACGAGAGTTCGCCCGTGCACAAGGTTTTACGCTGGAGCAATTAGGTTATAAATTAAATGCAGAAGGCACAGTCGTTATCAGTCATGACGAAGAGCCGCAGCAAGATGATGCAAAACGTCCGGTAAAACCTAAATTCAAAACAATCAACAAAGAAAGCCAGTTCTTTTATGTTGAAAATGGTCAGCTGCAGTTGTTGAAAACGCACACGATGAAAAAAGCCCTGAACGATAAAGGCATTGAAGTTGTTCCGTTTTCAAAAGTTGAAAAGAAATATGTGAAACAAATCGACGCATTACTGGCAGACGCGACCAGTCAGGCGCTGGTTAATTTTAATGCAAAAGTCGATGTCTGGAATGAATGGGCCGCAGTGCACCATGAAGAGATTCTGGTCAAACGTTAATTTGACAAGATAAAATTTGAGAATAAAAAAAGGAGCCTTTGGCTCCTTTTTTTATTCTCGTGATCTACGCGAACCGGTTTATTTTGTTTGTGCGTCCAATGTCTGGCCATTGATATCGCAGCTTTGGTCAGACATCAGATACAGATACAGCGGCATGATGTCTTCAGGGGTTTTTAACTGACGCTGGTCTTCACCCGGGTACGCAGCATTGCGCATCTTAGTTCGTGTTGCGCCTGGGTTGATGCAATTGGTGCGGATGCTGGAGTTTTCGTATTCATCCGCAATTAATTGCATCATGCCTTCTGTGGCAAATTTAGAGACTGAATAGGGACCCCAATAGGCCCGGGCTTTACGGCCAACGCCAGACGATGTAAAAATCAACGACGCCTTGGGTGCTAATGCCATCACTGGCAGTAGGGCTTGTGTCATCAGCATCGCACTGGTCAGATTCACTTGGATGATTTTCTGCCAGGTTTCTAAATCAATGTGAGTGAACGGGGTCAGTACACCCAATATGCCTGCGTTGTGCAACACACCATCCAGCTTGCCAAACTCCGCTTTAATCGTATTGGCCATGTCCGTGTAATGTTGTTTGGTCGCACCATTTAAATCTAGCGGGACAATTGCTGGCTCCGGGGCGCCGGCTGCAACTATCTCGTCATAAACTGCTTCGAGTTTTTTAGTGGTTTTACCCAGCAGTATCACCGTCGCACCTGCAGCGGCAAAACTGATAGCCGCCTGGCGGCCTA
The DNA here is from genome assembly GCA_027484495.1 of Gammaproteobacteria bacterium. Lineage (GTDB taxonomy): Bacteria > Pseudomonadota > Gammaproteobacteria > Enterobacterales > Alteromonadaceae > Pararheinheimera. The sequence goes on along the minus strand of JAIXSW010000340.1, from coordinate 10 downwards.
TACCGTCACC
>JAIXSW010000503.1 GCA_027484495.1 Gammaproteobacteria bacterium | reverse complement strand
TATTTTTAAATAAAAAAAAAAAAAAAAAAAAAACTGAAGCAAATATCATCTTTGAAATTTTGATTATGAATGGTGGTAGGGTGAAAATAAAATTATGGATATTGTTGGCTTTTTTACTGAGCCCGGTAATGTCATATGGGCAAGAGGTTTGTGTTAAAGATATTCAGCTAGAGTTGAGCAAGTATGAGAGTAATAAACTAAGAGGTCGTTTGAATCGAAGTTTATTTAGTTCTAATATGCGAATTATTAAACCATTAAATTCTCATGACCCACGTTGGGAGCCGTTTAGTCGTATCCAAATATTAGATCTAGATGCTGATGGTGATTATGAAATTGTTGGTCGATATGATGAATCTGCACACAAAAATTACAGAGCTAGATTTGTCGTTTTAAATTCATTTTCTACGCAGAAATTGGAATATATAATCGATTTAGGTGATGTTGCACCAGGTAAGTTTATAGATGATGAAAAATTGTTGAATAAGTCATATTTGTACTCGGATAACAATTCGCATGAGTTGATTCCATACCGTTTCCTAGACAATTTGCTGTTGAATTATACCGTGTCATATAAGGATTTGGTGAATTTAAATGGTCGTCATTACATGGTTGTCGCGTTTTCTGGAGAACAGAAACATAAAACGCGATATTTTGTTTTTACATTGAGTGATGTTGTTTATTCTGATTACTGTGAGTTTAAATTTTAGGGTGATCTTTTTAATTTTTATTCATGAGGTTTGATTGAAATATTTCGCATGTGCAGCATTAGCTGCTGTATCATATTTTTTGTTCAGTTTTAATTTTTTGGCTCAGTACTTTCGCGGTGATCAGTTCAAATTTTCCATCGTTTTATTTTTGGTTTCGATCATTGTATCGTTTTTTGTTGAAAACTCAGCTTTGAGTAAAGTAGCCGGAGCACCACTGAAATGGAATTTTGCGGCTGATAGGGTTAGGATTTTCACGATTAAAATCGTACTTTTGATTGTTATGTTTGCATCGGTTTCGTGGCTGTTGAATTTCGTAGATTTGATCGACCATATTTTGTATGGCTTGGTTATATATTTTTTTGTTGGAGCATTATTTGAGTCTTTCAGATTTTTAAGGAGTCGGTAGTATGTGTACTTGCTTCATCGTGCTCCCTACCGCATCATGGTCGTTCTGCTGTCTGGATCCTGTGACTTATGATTGCCATTATTGCTGATGATCACCCTTTGTTCCGTGTGGCGTTATCGCAGGCGCTGCAGACTATTTTGGGCCTCGATGCCAGCCTGTATCAGGCGCATAGCATGGCGCAGTTGTGGCCACTGCTACGGGCACATCCGGATACTCAGCTGATTTTGCTCGACTTAAAACTGCCGGACGCCGAAGGCTTTGCCGGGCTGACCGCGCTGCGTACTGAATACCCGGATATTTCGGTGTTGATGGTGTCGGCGATAGAAGATCCTGCCGTGATTAAACAGGCGCTGAAACTCGGCGCTGCCGCTTATTTACCAAAATCGGCGCCGCTGGAAGTGCTGACCGAAGCCGTCGATGCGGTGATGGCCGGCGACACCTGGTTACCGGCCGATTTACAACAAAGTGTGGCGCAGGCGCAGGATTTGATTGACGCCGAATTTGCTGGCCGGCTGGAGCAGCTGACGCCGCAACAATTCCGTGTGCTGAAAATGATTGCCGACGGACTGCTGAATAAACAAATCGCCTATGAAATGAATGTGCAGGAAACCACGGTTAAGCAGCATGTGTCGGCGATTTTGCGCAAACTCAATGTCAATAACCGCACCCTGGCCGGGATCTTATTTGAAAAACTGAAACTTCCGGATACCCTGTAGCCTCTAACTGCCAGTCTTCAGCATCCCGGGAGAGCGCCGCATGCGCCGTTTCACTGTATTTATCCTTTCTTGTTCGACTCTTTTCAGTTCTTTTTCTAATCACGCCAGCCAGTTGCAACCGCAAACCGGGCTCTGGCGCAGTCAGCACCAAGTATTGGTGAATGGCGAGGATATTCTGAAGCAAATGCAGGCGTTACAGTCACAGGTGCTGGCGGCGGTCCCGGCCGAACAACGGGCTTTAGTCGCTGGCATGATGCCGAAAAAAGACCTGAGTACCGCGCAGGAATGCCTGACCGTCGCTGAAGTCGCCTTATTAAAAACACCGGAGCAATGGCTGAGCAGAGCCAAACAACAGTTGCCCCGTTGCCAGCTGCAGCTGACCGGCAGCACCGCCAATTCGGTGTCAGTCAAAGGCCAGTGTCAGGATCAGGGCGGTTACACCGGTTCGCTGCAAGGCACAGTCACGTTAAAAACGCCGCAATTGATGCAGATGAATATGCAGGGCACTGGCCGCTACAAGATGCCGCTGCCAGGGCAGGCACAAAATGGTGACGTGCAGTTTAAACTGAGCAGCGAATCGCGCTGGCAAAGCGCCAATTGCCCGGCTGGGATGCGTTAATCCGGCATAGCAGATGAATCACTGTTAGCAAAATGTTGCTGTCCGCCAACCTTTGTTGCATGCTGGGCGCGGTATTTCTGCTCAACAGGATGACATGATGACAATCTCCACCTCCGTCAGCGGCCAGCCAAGCTGGCAAAAGACACCACAAGCCGGTTTACAGGTGAATTCCGTTGCAGTCAGTCCGGATGGACAACTGACTGTCGGCGGCACTTCCAGTGAATTTGGTACTGGCCAGTTTAACTTTTATGGCTACGACGCCACCGGCAGCCAGCTCTGGTCGGTGCCGGTCACTGCCGCCAATGTGACCCAAGGCATTTTCTGGGTCGCCGTCAGCGACGATAAACGTTTTGCTGCTTGTGGCGGCGAGACCAGTAAAACCTGTGGCTTTCTCTGTATCCTCGACGCCGCCAACGGCACTATTCTGTTTCAAGACAACAACTTACCGGCACGGGTCAATCAGCTGTCGTTTAGTAGCGACGGCACTTTATTGCTGGCAGATTTCCAGCACGAATTACGCTTGTACCACTATACGTGCGGCGCAACCGTTGCTCCGGCATGGACACTGACTGACAGCTTGGCGCTTTCAGCCGACTTTTCCAGCTACAGCGCAGTGCTGGCCGCCAACGGCAGCCGGGTCTGGGTGGGGGCGATTAATTACAACGTCAAACCGGTGTATACCGGTCTGGTGCAGCAGATTGTGCTGGATAACGGCAAATTCGGCGCAGTGACCAGCTATCAGCAAGCACAGGGCGTGATGCGGGTTGTCACGACCACCGATGGTGCTTATGCGGCCGCGGCGTTGCACGACGGCAGTTGTGCATTTTTTCAGGCCGTGCAGCCCAGTACGGCCTTTGTCTATAAACCCGATCTGACCGGACTGAATATCGCTTATGCCATTGCGATCACCCAGACGCCGAGCCAAGAGTTGGTGATAGTTGTTGGCGCCAATCAGGCGGAAGCCGGTGTGTTGTATCGGGTCGATGCCGCGCAAACCGCGTCGGAGATCGCCAATTTTCCGGTCTGGGGCCCCGTGCTGCGCTGGAGTCAGCCGGTGCAATATGCGGTCAATCCCGGCGTAACGTTGGATCTGGCCGCAACGCGGGTCAGTGCCACCGACGGCAAGCCGGATGAAAGCAATGGCGGCAGCAATCAAAAGGAATCGCCGGGTAACTTTTATTTGTTCGACGCTTGTTCTGGTCAACAGCTGTGGCAATATGGCACCAAGCTGATGAACTGGCCCATGACGCTGACGCCCGACGGTAATACCGCGGTCGGTGGCAGTGATGATGGCAGTATCTATTACTGGAAGTTGTCGTAAGTGAAATCCGAAAGTCTGCACCGCGCATCGCTGTTTGACCGCCGGCTCTGGCAGGAGCGGTTGCAACATTCCTGGCTGTTGCGCAATGTGGCGTTGTTACTCCTTTGGCTGCTGGTGTTTGAGATCGGCTGGCTGGTGGAATATACCCATCATGCCAGTGTCTGGTATCCGGTCGCGGGGCTGACTTTCGCGTCTTTGTTATTACTCGGTTTTTCCATCTTGCCGGCCTTGTTGACCGGCTGCGTGTTGATCACCTTTTACACAGCGCAGCATTATCAGATCACGCTGGATGAACTGCAGCTGCTCAAAGCCGGGCTGTTGTTTGGTCTGGCGCATATTCTGCCTTATGCCATCGGCGCTATTGTGCTGCGCACCCTGGCAAAACAAGGCGCCCGCGACATCAGCCGGATCATCGTACAGTTTTTAGTGATCGCGGCGGTCAGTTCGTTTTGCGCGACCTGGCTGGTGATCCCAACGCTGGTGGCGACTGACATGATGTCCCAGGCGGAAGTGGCGACCACCTGGCTGCCGTTTTGGATCGGGGATATGGCGGGCGTGATGGTGTTGGCGCCATTTTTTGTTGGCCTGTTAAGCCGCGTTATGCCAAGTGCTTTGTTCCGCCTGACCGATTTAGCCGGCTTAAAGCAACAGCAGTTTAGTTCGAAGTATCTGATGAAACTGTTGCTAAATGCGTTGTTACTCACCTTTTGTATGTTGCTCGCCAAGGTCACCGACTCGCCCAACAGTGCTTTTGCCATTTTTTTCCTGGTGATCCCGCATATGTGGATCGCTTGTTCTGAATCGGCACTGCTGAATGTCAGCAGTGTGGCGCTATCGAGTTTTTTAATCGCTTTCTGGGTCCATCTGTTTGGTTTGATGGACTATGTCATGGTGTACCAGTTCGCCATCAATGTGATTGCGGCCAACACCTTATTTGGCCTCGCGATCCCCACTTTATTGGCGGACAACCTGCAGCTGCGCAAAGTCGCCTTCACTGACAGCCTGACGCAGGTAGCGTCGCGCGACCGGCTGGAACAACGCGCGGCACTGGAAATTATCCGTAGTCAGCAAGACCAAAAACCGCTGTCGTTGCTGGTATTTGATATCGATTATTTCAAGCGGATCAACGATGAGTTTGGTCACCATGTTGGCGATCAGGCGCTGCAGCAACTGGCACGGCTGGCACAACAGTCGCTGCGCCCAGCTGATTTACTCGGCCGCTTTGGTGGCGACGAGTTTGTCGTGATATTGCCGTGCACCGCGATCGCCGCGGCGCAGCATATCGCTGAGCGGATCATTGAGCAGTTGCAACAGGTGTATATCGCCGATGTGCACCAGCTGACTGCCAGTTTTGGCGTGGCGCAGCTACAGCAGGACGAAGACTACGATCAACTATTCCGGCGTGCCGACCGGGCTTTGTATCAGGCCAAGCTGGCGGGCCGTAACCGTGCTTGTCTGGCGACAGATTAAAGCCTGCCCTCATCAGCGCAGCAGTCGCTGCAACAACCGTTTCAGGTTGGCTGGTTTTAACGGCTTCAGCATAAAGTGGAATCCGGCATTCAGCGCGTGGTCGCGGGTCTGTTGTTGTTGGTCTGCCGAGTGGATCAGCACTGGTACCTGCAGCGCATAATGCTGTTGTAACTGCTGGGCGACTTCCACGCCTGTCGCCCCCTGATCCAGATGATAATCAAATAACAACAGGTCAACGGCATGGCCCTGACTAAGCCAATGCAGCGCCTGCGCCGGCTGCTGCGCCACTAGCACCTGACAATCCCAGCTTCTGAGCAGTGCTGCCACCGCGCCGGATAGCTGCGGGTCGTTATCAAGTAATAAAATCGTTTTGCCGTCGAAACTGACCTGCTGCTCACGGGGTTGCAGCAGCGGAGCTGCAGTCGCGGCCGAGGCGCACAGTGGCAGCGTGACGGCAAAACAGCTGCCTTTGCCGGGTTCTGAGCGCAGCGTCAGTCGGTGTTGCAGTAAGTCACTGATGCGCTGGCTGATGGCGAGACCAATGCCGAGCCCTTGATTGTCCGCCTGTTTACCTTGCTGAAACTCCAAAAAGATCCGTTGCTGTTCATCCGGACTGATGCCGATGCCGGTATCCCAGACTTCAATCCGCAGCGCCGGCGCGCCATGTAACCGGGTGCGCCGGCAGCCCAGCAATATTTTACCCTGATGGGTGTAGCGTAAAGCGTTGGCAACCAGATTCTGTATCACGCGGCGCAGCAAGCGGCTGTCGGTATCGACCCAAAGCCGGCTCGGCCGGTAGCGGAACCGGATCGGTTTGCCGCTCGCCAGTAACCCAGCTTCACGGGCGATTTGGTCGAGCAGACTGCCGACACTGGCCGGCGCTTTTTGCGCTTTGATCACGCCGGCATCCAGTTTGGTCAGTTCCAGAATACTGGCCAGCAGTTCTTCTGCGGAATTCAGCGAAGCGGCGAGGTCGCGCGCCAGTTGCTGCACCTGAGCGTCGGTACTTTTTTCGCGGATCAGGCCACAAAACAAAGCGGCGGCGTTAAACGGCTGCAGTAAATCGTGGCTGGCGGCGGCAAAAAAACGGTTTTTGCTGGCGGTATGTTCTTCCAGCTGTTGTTTGGCACTGGCCAGCTGCTGATTCAGCAATTCGAGTTCTGAGGTGCGGCAAATCACGCGTTGTTCCAGCGTGCTGTTGCTCGCTTCCAGTTGCTGCTGCACGGCAATAAACGAGCTGACATCGCTGTAAGTGGTGACAAAACCGCCGCCAGGCAATGGATGGCCCTGCATCTCAAACACCCGGCCATCACGCTGGCGGCGTTGAAAACGATAACTGCTGCCCTGACGCAGGAAATTCAGTCGTTTTTCGATCTCGGCGCTGATTTGCGCCGCATCCGGCAGCACGGCATCGTGAAACCAGCCGCGTTCGGCGTTATAGCGGATTAGATCTGCGACTGGCCGGCCCACTTCAATCAAACCGGCGGGATAAGCAAACATCTGCAAATAACGCTGATTCCAGGCGATGAGGCGCAGGTCGGCATCCACCACACTGATGCCCATACTGATATTGTCGATGGTGGCGCGTAGCAGCGCCTGGTTAAACAGATACACCTGACTGGCTTCGTCGACAAAACGGGCAACCGATTCCAACGGCAATTGACTGTTTTTACCGGCAGCATTTAGCAGCAACCGCATCGACGCACCACCAACGACAGCGGCCAGTGTGCGTTCGGCACTTTGTTGCAGGCTTTGCGGGGCACGCGCGTCCAGTTGTGGTGTGGTGGTCTTAAAGTGGCGATGCAGCAACAGCCGCGCTTCGCGTTCGCCGGCAAACCGGCGCACCAGCAAATAACAATCCTGTACTGTCAGCGACGGAGACGGGTGGGCAGCTTGCGGTTTGCTCTGACGGAAGAACCGCGCGCTTTCCAGATATTCGGTCAACCGGGTCTGACTGAGCTGACTGACCAGCAACAACATCAGTGTGTTAACACTAAGGCTGACCACGACACCAACACTGATCAGGTCAAACTGGCCGCCCAATAAGGCATTCGGAGCTAGTGCCGACAAGCCAAAAGGCCCATGATCCAGCCAATCCCAGTTCAGCAGACCGGCGCGGCTAAGTTCCGGCAACAGCAAAATATAAGCCCATAACATGGCGCCGCTGAGCAAGCCAGCCAACGCGCCCTGACGGTTCACCCGGCGGCTGCGCAGCCCCAAAATCAGTGCCGGCGCCAATTGGGCGATCAGCGCAAATGCCATCAGTCCGAGTTGAGCCAGGCCGGTGTCGGTACCGATCAACAGGTAATACAGATAGCCCAGCGTTAACACACTGAGCATCGACAGCCGGCGCAGTGTCACCATCCGGATCCAGGGTTTGCCGTCGGCTGGTTTTTGTTGCTGGCGGTAAATCAGCGGTGTCAGTAAGTCGTTGGTGATCATAATACCCAGTACCACTGTCGCAACGATCACCATACTGGTGGCTGCGGAAAAACCACCGAGATAGGCCAGCAGCGCCATGTCGGTGCGATTGGCTGATAGCGGCAGCTGCAGCACGACTAAATCGATACTGGCATGGTGGCCGAGCAATAAGGTGCCGGCGAGTGCAACCGGCAGCGTAAACAGACTCATCAGCAGCAGGTAACCGGGGAAGATCCAACGTGCATGCTTCAGATGCCGCAAGTGCTGAATTTCGACAAAACTGACATGGAACTGGCGCGGCAGGCATAACGTGGCGGCAAAACCAAGCAGCACATGGATCCAGTACACAGACACCGGTGCGCCCTGGCTTTGCAGCGTGGCAACGTCGTCAGACAGCGCCGCTTTGGCAAAAATATCGGCAAATCCATCAAACAGGCCAAACACAACAAAACAGCCAACCGCCAACAGCGCCAGCAGTTTGACCAAAGATTCAAAGGCGATGGCGGTCATCAGGCCCGGATTGGGCTGGTGAGCTTTGGCACTGCGACCAACAAATAACATGGCAAAAACGGCTAACCACAGGCTGACATACAAGCCGGTATCTTGATACCAGTGCGTCGCTTTGGCCGTGCCGACCAGCGCATTGATACTGGTCGACACCGCCTGCAACTGCAGGGCGATGTAGGGGATCACCGCCATCAACACAATCAGCGTGGTGATCACGGCCAGCAGACGGGAATGGCCATAACGGGTGGCAATAAAGTCAGCGACGGAAGTAATGCGCAGCCGCCGGCAGACCATGGCAATGCGGCTGATCAGGCCAAAGCCAAACCAGAACAGTAACAAAGAACCGATATACGTAGGGGGGATCCACCAGCCATTGACTGCGGCTTGTGCCGTCACGCCATAAAAGGCCCAGCTGGTGCAATAAATCGCCAGGGCAAAACTAAAGACCCAGGGCGCCAGCGGATGTTTGCCGGTAAAACGCCGGCCCAGACGACCGACGCTGTATAACACCAATAAATAGAGCAGCGACAGCGCGGCAATGCTGCCAATCCCAATACTGCCCTGACTCAGAATCATCTCAGATGTTACCGGTTCCACCGCGAAGCCTTTGATTGTGCCTGAAGTTCTGGCTGGCGCAAAGGAGCAGCCGTTCGCTTAGTGCGTCACGATCTGGCTTAACGTGCCGTCCAGCCACCATCCAGCACCAGCGTTTGTGCGGTGATATGCCGCGCTGCCGGCGCGGTCAAAAACATTGCCGTGGCGGCAATTTCATCGACGCCAATAAAAGCTTTTTGCGGCATCGGCGCCAGCATGATTTTCTCAATCACTTCGGTTTCGCTGAGCTGATGCTCTTTACACTGCGCGGCGATTTGCGCGTCGACCAGTGGGGTACGCACATAAGCCGGGCAAATGGTGTTAATGGTGAAATCAAAATCGGCATTCTCTAACGCCACTACTTTGCTAAAACCCAACAAGCCATGTTTGGCAGCGACATAGGCTGATTTAAACGGCGAAGCGATCAGCGCATGAATAGAACCGACGTTAATAATGCGGCCAAAGCCACGACTGCGCATGCCGGGCAGCAAAGCCTTACTCAGCATCGCCGGGCCGGTCAGCATCACCTGCAGCAGCTGCTGCCACTTGTGTTCCGGAAATTCATCAAGCCGGGCAACATGCTGGATCCCGGCGTTATTGACCAGAATATCCACAGCACCGGCGGCGGCTGCCGCTTGTTCGATACTTTGCTGCTGCGTTAAATCTAATAACATCGCCGATGCAATACCGCCGGCTGCGACCAGCTCCGCGGCTTTTTCCTGTGCCAGCGTCAGATTAATATCCGCCAGGATCACTTCATGTCCGTCGGCGGCATAAGCTGAAGCCACCGCAAACCCGATACCACCGCTGCCACCTGTGATGAAAACCCGCATAACTGCCTCATTGCTCAAAAATTTTAGGCCTAAAGATCTGAAGTTCAGGCTAGAAGGTTGTGCACCGCAGGTAAACGGTACTTTAGTGCTATAAACAGCAGCGACCAAATGCAGCTGGTGAAAATAACAGCACCAGTACAATTAACTGCTGCCGGCGATGGCGGCACAACGGGAGTAGATTGCAGAGAACTCCACATAGGGTCATTCATAGTGCTGAGCGGGCGGAAAACCGCACAAGTCTTTGCCAGAGCCCAGTTCTATGCTATGTTTCCGGACATAACAATAAAATTATCTCGTGCTTCGATCGCAGTTTAGACCGTAAAAAACAGCTGATAACAATGTGTTGTGCCGTTGTTTCGTGTTAAGTCGGAAAAAGTCCTGCTCAGTTGCACTTCATTCTGTAGACCTGTCACGTAAGGAATTCTGCATGCAGACTTCAACCGCTTTAATCACCAACGACGCCGTCGTCCTCGGCTTGCTGGCACTGATCCTGGGATTTGTATTCCACACCAGTAGTAGCAGCCATCCGTTCTGGCAAAAATTTTATAAATATGTGCCTTCGGTACTGCTGTGTTATTTCATTCCGTCTTTATTCAACACTTTCGGTATTATCGATGGTGATACGTCGAAACTCTATGAGATGGCGTCGCGTTATTTGTTGCCGGTCTGTTTAGTGTTATTGACATTGAGCATTGATTTCAAAGCTATTATAGGGCTCGGACCTAAAGCTTTGGCGCTGTTTCTGACCGGTACTGTCGGCGTCATTCTGGGCGGCCCGATCGCACTGGCGACAGTTGGAACTTTGTTCCCGGAGCAAATGGGTGGCGAAGGCGCGGATGCGGTGTGGCGCGGCATGGCGACTATCGCCGGCAGCTGGATCGGCGGCAGCGCCAACCAGGCCGCGATGAAAGAAGTGTTTCAGCCGAGCGGTGAGATTTTCTCGGTGATGATCACCGTCGATGTGGTTGTTGCGAACTGTTGGATGGCGATTTTGCTGTGGATGGCGGCGAACGCGTCGCGCATTGATAAAGCCACTGGTGCGGATACCCGGGCTATCGAAGCACTGCAGAGCAAAATTGAGAAGTACCAGGCGGAAAATTCCCGCAATCCGTCTACGTCAGATCTGATTAAGCTGCTGGCCGTTGGTTTTGGCTTGTCTGGCCTGGCGCACTGGATGTCTGATTACATTGTGCCTTATATCAAAACCAATGCGCCAGAACTGGCGATGTATAGCCTGACCAGCAGTTTCTTCTGGATCGTGGTGCTGGCGACCACTTTTGGTTTGTTGCTGTCTTTCACCAAAGCGCGTGAGCTGGAATCCGTTGGCGCGTCAAAAGTCGGTTCTGTGCTGGTGTATGTGCTGGTCGCGACTATTGGCATGCATATGGATATCACCGCAGTTGTCGATTACCCAGTGATGTTCCTGGCTGGCGTTGTCTGGATCTCTTTCCATGGTTTATTGATGTTCGGCATGTTGCGGCTGTTAAAAGCGCCGGCGTTTTATATGGCGGTGGGTAGTCAGTCCAATATTGGTGGTGCAGCATCTGCGCCTATCGTTGCCGCAGCCTTCCATCCGGCGTTAGCGCCAGTTGGTGTACTGCTGGCGGTACTGGGTTACGCGCTGGGGACTTATGGCGGTTACCTGTCCGCATTAATCATGCAGTCGATTGTACCATAACGGTTGGATCGAATAAAAAAAGGAGCCGGTTGGCTCCTTTTTTGTTGCGATGGTTTATCAGCGCGGGCGGACGGCCGTGGATTCACGCACCAGCAATTCCGGAATAAATACCGGTTGCTGTTCAACGGCGCTGCGGGTATTGCCGGGTCTGGTGTGACGGAACAACAATTCTGCCGCTTGCGACGCGATGGTACTGTTGGGCTGGTTCGCAGTGGTCAGCGGCGGCCAGGTCTGGCGCGAGAACGGGCTGTTTTCAAAACCGACAATCGACAGCTGCTCTGGAATCGCGACATTAGCCAGGCGGGCGCTAAATAGCGCACCGGCGGCGATTTCGTCGTTACAGGCAAAGATCGCTGTCGGTTTATGCGCCAG
>JAIXSW010000461.1 GCA_027484495.1 Gammaproteobacteria bacterium | reverse complement strand
GTTGGTCAGGCTTTCCACGTTGAGGCCAAGCGGAATATCCAGGCTGGCGCAGTGCTGCAGAATTTGTTGCAGGTTGTCGCGGCAAAGGCGGATGGATTCGTTCAGCGGGTTTTCTGCGTCCAGAATGCGGTAGCGCGCCGCTTCCGGCACTGAAATGCCCAGCCACTGCATAAATTCTAACGTTTGTTCGCCGCCACATGGGGTAAAGGTCAGGATGATGCGGTTCGGCGTCAGACCCTGCTGGCGGCAGCTGCGGGCATAGCTGGTTAATAAATCGATGGTGGCCTGTGCGTTGTACACCGCCTGCGTGATAAAAAACTGACAACCCTGTGCCGACTTTTCAATCAGACGCTGATGTTCATTGCCTTTGCTGGCATGACGCTCAGCAATGGCGACGCCGCCAAGATACACATCCGCCGGATGCTCCGCCAACTCGCGGTAGGCATCGGCAAGGCTCAGTTTGATCGTGCCGTTCGATGATGGACTACCAACCAGTACCAGATTTTGCAGCTGATAATCCCGCACCGTTTCGCCCAGCCAGTCGCGAAATTCAGCCGCATCGCGCTGCGCCACGGACTTGTAGGTGATCACATCACGACGCGCCAGCTTACGCAGCAACAGGCTGTAATCTCGCGGATCCAGTGTGGCGTGAAATGGGAAAGGCCGTTCGCTGCTGACCCGGCTGCTTTCGTCCTGAATGTCATAGACAACTAAACCATCAAATTCGATTTCGTTTAAGCGCTTCAGCAGCTTGCTGGCAATGCGTTCGGTTTTGTCCGTCGCAGTGCCGGCTTTTGGTGGCGTGGTGCCAATCAGGTACACACCTTGATTCGGGTCCTGAATTTTTTGCTGCAGACTGAGCGGCATCATCGAAATCTCTAATAGAAGCTAATGCGGCTAAGTATACAGATGTTTGGATGGCTGGCCATCTAAATTTAATTGAATTTTTTCGAATATTCAGTTGAGAAAAACTCAAGTAGCAGCGAAAACCACATTTGTAATGGCGCCTGTGGGGCTGATGTGCTGAATTTAGCAGCAGCCGCGCTTTTTCTAATTTATTCCGGTTGAATCGTCCATAATCAGCTGGAGAGAGCATTGGTTGCCGGAGGTCTCAGATGAAAGGAGCTTGCTTCACCTGGCTGAGCTGGTTTTGTGTTATTGGCTGGAGTTCTTTGCTGCATGCTGCCGAACAACTTCCGACAGATCTGCCGCGTGTACAGATTTATCTGCTCACGGACGAAATGCCGGCACCGGATGGCACTGAGAGTGCTGCCACCCAACGCCTGCGCCGGCAGTTGGCAGAGTTTCCGGAACTGCAATACGATATTCAGTATGTGTCCTGGCCTAAAGCCCTGACGGAGGTGGCACGCCGCACTGACGCACTGGTGTATGAAATTGCCCGCACTCCATCAAGGGAGAAGCGTTATTATTGGTTATTTCCCAATGAAACCAGTAACTTATATTTATATGCGTTGGCAGACGAGCCGTTGCGCCATGCCAGTCTGCAGCAATTGCAACAACAGCCCGCGTTGAAAATTGCCTGTCCGGCGGAGTCGGCGCACTGTGAGATGCTGCGCCTGAGTGGTTTTAGTAAAGAGCAGGTGCTGGAAGTTCGTTTATCTGAGCAAACCAGTGTCGAGCGCTTGTTACTGGCAAAACGTGTGCAGTTTATCGCGGTAGCTGCGGAAGATTTTCGCCGCCGGATGGCGATTTTAAAGGTTCCGCCCAAGGATTATGTGACAGGTCCGCAAGTGGCTAGTTTAACCAACTATCTGGCGGGCGGACCGACGTTGCACCCGGCGTTGCGGAAGCTGTTAAGCCGGGATACGGCGCCCTCGCTGTAATCCTTATAGTTTCTTTATAAAACCGCCTGCGTCACAGTTTTACAATAAACACCTCTGATGTTGAAGGTGTTTGCTGATGTCCAGCCTCACGTTATCGGCGCCACGCCAGAGTGGCCGCCTGCTGATTTATAAGGTCCTCGGTTATTTACTGTTGTTGTTGTCGGTGGTGCACCTCAGTGGTGCCGCTGTGTCGGTATATTTTAACGAAAGCAGTTTCTGGACTTTCCTTGGTACTGCCGCCAGTTGTGTCATCGTCGGCTATAGCCTGACGCTGATGGGCAAGGATGCGGTCGCAATGAAACAGCGTCAGCTGTTTCTGCTGACCACGTTAAGCTGGCTGGTGATTTGTGTGTTTTCTGCCTTGCCGTTCTGGCTCATCATCCCCGATTCAAGCTTTACCAATGCCTGGTTCGAAACAGTTTCCGGTATCACTACCACCGGCGCGACTGTATATGCCGGTTTGGACAATATGCCCAAAGGCATTTTGTATTGGCGTGCGATCCTGAACTGGATTGGCGGTATTGGTATTATCGTGATGGCCATCGCTATTCTGCCGGCGCTGAAAATCGGTGGCATGCGGCTGTTTAAAACCGAAAGTTCCGACACTTCAGAGAAAATCCTGCCGCGCAGCTCTTCGATGTCGGCGGCGATTGGCGGAGTTTATCTGGTGCTGAGTCTGGTCACTGCGATTGCTTATTATCTGGCTGGTATGAATGGCTTTGATGCCATTACTCATATGATGGCGACTGTTGCGACCGGTGGTTTTGCCAATTACGACGCCTCATTTGGTGTTTATAAAGAAATGCCGCAGATTTATTGGCTGAGCAGCTTTTTTATGCTGTTGGCGGCGATGCCTTTTGTGTTGTTTATCAGCATGGTGAAAGGGGATCGCAAAGCGCTGTGGAAAGATCCGCAGGTACGGGCTTTTTTGCTGATTGTGGCTTTTTGTACGGCGTTACTGACCTATTATCAGGTACAGCATAATGCGCGGGGCGCTTTTGATGCACTGACACATAGCCTGTTTAATGTGGTGTCGATTATTACCACTTGTGGTTTTGCCTCGGAAGATTACACCTTGTGGGGCAATATGGCGGTGATGCTGTTTTTCTATATCACCTTTGCCGGCGCCTGCTCTGGTTCAACCTCAGGCGGCTTGAAAATATTCCGTATCCAGTTGTCGGCGATGCTGTTGGTCAAGCAGCTGAAACTGCTGATCCACCCTAAAGCGGTCTGGAGCCAGAAATATGGCGGCAAATCGGTGGATGATCAGTTGCTTGGCAACGTGCTGGCATTCTGTTTTATCTATTTCGCCAGTATTGGTTTCATTGCGTTGATGTTGTCGTTTTATGAATTGGATTTGGTCACTGCGGTGACGGGCGCAGCGACCGCTGTGGCAAACGTTGGGCCGGGTCTTGGCAGTATTATTGGCCCTGCCGGCAATTTTTCCAGCTTGCCAGATGGCGCCAAATGGTGGTTAAGTTTGGGTATGTTATTGGGCCGGCTCGAAATTCTGACGCTGGTGGTGTTATTTTCCCCGTCTTACTGGCGGTATTGAGGCAACACGATGGCCTTTGCTTATCTGCAAAAGAATAGCGGTTGGCGTCATTCACTGCTGTGGTCGGTCAGCGGAATTCTGCTGTTGCCGGTGCTGGGGTGTCTGCTGCTGATACCGCTGCGCGAGGCCATCAGTCCGACTGATGTCGCGATGCTGTTGTTATTGTGGATCAGTGCGATGGCGCTGCAGTTTGGCAAAACACCGGCGATGCTGACGACAATCTGGTCGGTGTTATTGCTGAACTGGTGTTTTGTGCCGCCGTATTACACGCTGAATGTGCATGATATCAGTAACTTTATCAGCTTTTTTGTCATGGCTGCTTTTGGGGTATTTATCAGCTATTTGTCTGATCGTTTACGTCAGCAACTACAGACCAGCGCGCAGCAACAATTGCAGGTGGAACTGGAACAACAACGTGCCGTGTTGCTGCGCAGTCTGTCGCATGATCTGCGCACACCGCTGGCGACCATCATGGGCGCGTCCAGTATGCTGGCAGATACCGAACTGCAACTGTCGGCCGAGCAACGGCAGCAACAAGCGCAGAATATCTATCAGCAAAGTCTGCTGTTAAATCAACACTTTGAAAAAGTACTGGAATTAAGTAAAGCCCAGCTGATGCGCGATTCATTACGGATCAGTGTATTTAGCGCTGATGATTTAATTGCCGGCGCGCTGGCGCGGCGTAGTGACGATGCCGGCCTGATGCCGGTTTGCCTGCGGCCGGAGGGCGCGTCACAGCAGCTATCCGGCGATTTGGAGTTATTAGAAATGGCGCTGGCGAATTTACTGGAAAATGCCCATCGACACGGTGCTCCGCCTTATCAGCTGGTGTTCAGCGCGACCGACGGCCATTACCAGCTGCGATTGCACAATGCCCCCGGCGAAAAACGTCAGGCACAGCGCGACAGCGGCACCGGGCTGGGACTGCGGATCTGTCAGACCGTTGCGGCACTGCATCGCGGCCGTTTTGTGCTGGAACACAGCGCGAGCGGCGTGACGGCGTTGCTGGAGTGGCCACAATGAAAAGTACCATGCCAACATTAACGCCCACACCAAACCGGGTCCTGCTGCTGGAAGACGACGCGGGTATGCAGAGTTTTCTGCAGGCGTTGCTGCAAAGTCAGGGTTATCAGCTGCAGATCTGTGCCGAAGGGCTCAGCGGTCTGGAACTGCTGGCGCACCAGCAATTTGACGTGCTGTTGCTGGATTTGGGTCTACCTGACATCGATGGCATTGAGTTGTTGCGCCAGTTGCGGCAATGGTCCGAGATCCCGGTAATTGTCATTTCGGCCCGCGGCAAAGAACAGGACAAAGTAACGGCGCTGGACTGCGGTGCCAACGATTATGTCACCAAGCCGTTCAGCGCCGGCGAGCTGCTGGCGCGCTTGCGCGCAGCGCTGCGACCGCGGCATGGTCATACGCCGGTACTGGGCTTTGGCACCATACGGATTGACCCGGTTCAGCGGTTGGTGCACAAAGATGATGTCGCGGTCCACCTGACCAAAACCGAATATGAAATGTTGTTATGTCTGCTGCGTCACGCCGGATCGGCGCTGACTCACAACCAGATCCTGACGCAGGTCTGGGGCGCCACCTATCAGGACAGACCCGAATATATCCGCGTGCATATGGCGGGGCTGCGGCAAAAGCTCGAAGACAACCCGGCCGCCCCGCAGCATCTGAAAACCGAAGCCGGCGTTGGCTACCGCTTGTGTTTGTAGCATCACTGGGTGTGCTGGTTATGCACGCCCGTTCTGCCATTGTGTGACACAAGTGCGTCAGCGCACCGAAGTCCTGCGCTGAAGCAGGCATAGTTACAGCTCCTGCCCCGCACTGCTGCGGATCTGGCAGAGTTCTGAGGTAGCTATGCAAACGTCAACCGACCCGCTCAAAATGAATACCAGCACCAATGCCGATGCCAAAGCATCAGGTTTTAATCATGTGATTGACCAGGCGTCTGCTGCCGCCCATCCGGTAATTGATCAGTTCAGTGTTAAAGCGCATGACACCGTTGATCGGCTGGCCAGCGCTGCCAGTCATAGTGCCGAGAATTTTGATGTACGTTCCGAACAGCTGACCGCTGCCGGACACCGTCTCAGTAATGCCGTCAGAGGCCAGATCCGCCGCCGGCCGGTGGCTGTACTGGGTGCAGCAGTTGCTACAGGTTTTGTCATCAGCTGGTTGCTGAAATCCCGTGTCGGCTGAACCTGTCGATACGCCCGGCACTGCTCCGGTCCATGCTGCAGCGCCGGGTCTGCTGGATCAGCTGACAGACTATCTGCAGCTGATCCGCAGTCAGTGGCGGCAACAATTGCAGTTACTGACACTGGAGACGCAACGCGCTGCCGAAAGTCTGGTGGCGATTTGTGTGCTTGGGCTCTTTACCGCATTGCTGCTGCTCAGTAGTTGGGTGATTGTGCTGTTGATAGTCTGGACCGGTTTGGCCGCGCTTGGCTGGTCAGCCTGGCAAAGTTACCTGCTGCTCTTGCTATTGCAGCTGCTGGCGCTAGCACTGTGCTTGCGGCAAATCCGTTATCACAGTCACTTTTTGCGTTTTCCGGCGACGTTACAGAGCTGGCGCGACCAATCGCCCGGCGATACTGACAACAAAGCTGAACCCCTTGCGGAGGCCGCGCCATGTCCATCACATCCAGTCAGTTAAATCAGCAAATCCGCTGTTGTGCCGCGACGTTGCAAGCCAGGCGGATAACATGCCGGCAATTACAACATCGGTTGATAATCCGTCTGAAAACGCCGCTATTGCTGGCTGGCGGATTGTTGCTGACGGTAAGTCTGCTGCAGCATTTGTCGGTCGGCGCCGCAAAAAGGCGTAACGGCAGCTCGTCGTGGCTGCAACAAGTACCGGTCTGGCTGTTTGCGTTATGGCAGAGTGCACAGCATGTGCGTGTTCCGCCGCAGCAACGCGCCGCTGCTGCCAAACAAGCAAACGCATAAAAAACGGCGGGTGCACAGGTGATTTTTATCACCGGCACCCGCCGTCGCAGCGATTAATTCAGATTGCTGCCGTAAAAACTATGCAGTGACTTTTCCCATTCCACATCTTTCATATTGGGCCAGTGGCCTTTGTCAAAACCCGGCGCGTTTTTCAGGCGTTCGGGTGACAAATCCATGACAAAACATTTTTGCAGCGGGTCCAGTTTCAGCATCTTCCACGGCACGGCGAATAATTTCTCGCCGAGGCCAAAGTAAGTACTGAACGACAACACGGCATAACCGACGCGGCCGGTTTCCACTTCCAGCATGATTTCTTTGATGTCACCCAGGGTTTGACCTGCATGATTCAACACGTTGTTACCAATCAACGTTTCTGCGCCCATCAAATGTGGACCCGGGCCTTGTGCCATTAACGGTGGGGAAAACTGAGGGTTGTTGTAGATGCCATAAATATCGCGTTCATGATAATTCATCTGATAAACCTTCTGTGGTTGCCGGCGAACCGGGCTGTGAGGAAAGCGCCGCGTTAGAGCCGTGGGCGGCGGATGTGTCCAGTGCTGGACAGTTTGCAAAGTATGCGCCGCCGGCGCGATGTTCTCTGTTCGGCGGAGCACTTATCCCGGCGATGGTGGGTTATTGCGCTGTGTATAAATTGAGCATTGGTACGGTGCTGAGTGCGCCAGCGCACCGATCGCCGGCACTGAAGCGGGCAGACTTGGGGTATCCGGGACCTTCTGTGCTCCGGCGCCACGGAGGCCATCCATGTCCATTGCCACTATTTTGCTGATCATTCTGATCTTGTTGTTTCTGGGCGCTCTGCCCACCTGGCCGCATAGTCGTAGTTGGGGTTACCGCCCCGGAGGAGCCATTGGCATCATGCTGCTGGTGTTGATTGTGCTGTTACTGACCGGTCGCGCCGGCTAATGCGGCAAGGTGATTTTTTCTGCTAAAGCACGGAGTGTATGTGATGAAAACCAATCAAGTTCTGCAAATTTTTCTGCTGACGCTGAGCCTGGCAACCGTTGCCGGCTGCAGCTCTGAACATAATAAAGAAGGCACGGGTGAGTATCTGGATGACAGCGTGATCACCACCAAAGTGAAAGCCGCGATCCTTGGCGAAAAAACGCTCAGCGTTGCCGAAATCAACGTCGAAACTTTTAAAGGCGTGGTGCAGCTCAGCGGCTTTGTCAATTCACAGCAAGACATCAATACCGCGATGCGGCTGACGCGCGATGTGGGCGGCGTGGTGTCGGTGAAAAATGATATGCGGGTTAAATAGCCAGATATAGCGCAATGACAATTGCGGCAGGATCAGCAACGACCTGCTGGCAACCCTGCTACCTGTTTCCTCATGCGTTCAGAAAGGAGACTTATGCCAGTCGTGATCCCTGCCACTCAAAGACCACAGATCCAGAACCGGCTGCTGCGCCATCTGCCGGAAGACGAACAAACCGCGTTATTGGCACAGGCGGAGCTGGTGCAACTGGAGTTTGCTGAGGCGCTCTGTTTGCCC
>JAIXSW010000460.1 GCA_027484495.1 Gammaproteobacteria bacterium | reverse complement strand
GCCCTGCCGATCGAAAACGCCTTGGTGGCAGTGGCGGAGCAATGCGAAAATCCACGGCTGCGCAACATGATGATGGGCGTGCGATCCAAAGTGGTGGAAGGCTACAGCCTGGCTGAAGGGTTAAGTGAATTTCCGCATGTGTTTGATCATTTGTTCTGTTCTATGGTGGCTGCCGGCGAAAAGTCGGGTCATCTGGACGCAGTATTAAACCGGTTGGCTGATTACACCGAGCAACGTCAGCATATGCGCAGTCAGCTGATGCAGGCGATGTTGTATCCGGCCATCCTGACCTTTTTCGCCGTCGCCGTGATCAGCATCCTGCTCGCATTAGTGGTGCCGAAAATCGTTGAACAATTCGACCATATGGGCCAGTCGTTACCGGGTTCCACATTGTTTTTGATTGCCGCCAGTGAATTTATCCGCAGTTATGGCCTCTATCTGGTGGTGTTGATCATGCTGGCGGTGACCGCGCTGAAACGGGCGTTACGCAAACCGGCGTTGAAACTGAAATATGATCGCGGCATCTTGCGGATGGGCTTGATTGGCAAGGTCGCCCGTGGCCTGAACACTGCCCGGTTTGCCCGCACCCTCAGTATTCTGAATGCCAGTGCGGTGCCGTTGTTAGAGGCGATGCGGATCAGCGCAGATGTGCTGGACAACAGCTATATGAAACAAATGATCGCCGAAGCGACCGGTCGGGTGCGCGAAGGCACATCACTACGCGCTGCGTTAGATCAAACCAAATTATTTCCGCCGATGATGTTGCACATGATTGCCAGCGGCGAAAAAAGCGGACAGCTGGACGGCATGCTGGAGCGTGCAGCCAATAGTCAGGATAAAGAATTTGAAACCCTGGTCACTGTCTCGCTCAAAGTGTTTGAGCCGGCGTTGGTCGCGGTGATGGCAGGTATGGTGCTGTTTATTGTCATGGCGATTTTGCAGCCAATCCTGGCCCTGAACAATTTAGTAGGAGGAGGTTAATACAATGCAACGTTCACGTGGTTTTACCCTGTTAGAAGTCATGGTGGTTATCGTTATTCTCGGCATTATTGCCAGTATGGTCGTGCCCAACCTGATGGGGAACAAAGAGCAGGCCGACAAACAGAAGGTCGTGGTCGATATTCAGCAACTGGAAAATGCGCTGGATTTATACAAGATGCAAAACGGCTTTTATCCAACCACCGAACAAGGCTTACAAGCGTTAACCACGCAGCCGACGTCTGAGCCAATGCCACGGCAGTACCCGGAAGGTGGTTATATCAAACGTCTGCCGAAAGATCCGTGGAATGGTGAGTATCAACTGGCCAGCCCGGGTGAAATGGGCAAAATCGATATTTTCTCGGCCGGCCCGGATCGTGCCGCTGGCACTGAAGATGACATCGGTAACTGGAATCTGGATGGTGGCCAAGAGCCGCAGAACTAATGAACAGACGCCGCGCCGGAGGATTTACCCTGATTGAGGTGTTGCTGGTGATCCTGTTGATTGGATTGCTGGCAGCCACAGTGGTGTATTCCTTCAGTGGCGAAAGCCGGCAACAAACGCTTGGCAAAGAAACCGAAAAACTACAGGCGCGCATTCAGCTGGCGGCTGAGCTGGCGATGCTGAAAAACGTCGAACTGGGGCTGTTTATCGACGATAAAGGCTACCGGTTTATGCTGTTTGAACTGGATAAATGGCGTACGATCCGCGAGCCAAAAGCGCTGGCGCCTTATGAATTTAAGCCCGGTTTCAGTGCCAAAATCGAGTTGGAAGGTCTGGAATGGGCTGAGCAGAATCTGCTGAGTCGTGCCGAGTTTGAGCCGGAAGATGATGGCTTGTCCGAAGCCAACAGCTTTGATGAGTTGGATGCGGAAAAGCAGCTAGCGGAAGAGCAAAAGCAACAAGCGGAAGCCGACAAGGCGCAGGCAGATGGCAAAGTGAAAAAGCCGAAAAAACGCCAAACCGGTATTCTGACGACACCGCCGCAGAAAAAAGACCCGCGCTATCCGACCGTGTTTATTTTATCCAGTGGTGAAATCAGCCCCTTTTTGCTGGAGCTGATTGAAAACACGGAACGGCCAGCACTGAGCCAAAGTCTCAAAGCGGTATTCAGTATTCCACTGGAGCGGGGGCAGATTGAACAAACGCGTTAATGGCTTCACGCTGATTGAACTGATGATCGCGATGGCGGTATTTGCCATCGCCGGCGTTGCCGTGATGCGTGCAACGACGGAACATATCCGCGCCATGGGCATGATCGAAGAGATGACGATGGCCGGTTACGTCGCCGAAAATCAATTGCAACTGGCCAGGCTGGAGACGCGCTGGCCACCGCAAGCGCGGGACGGCGAAGCAGAAATGGCCAAAAACCGCTGGAAATGGGTGTTGGAAGTGGTCGAAACCGACGATGCTGAATTTCGCATGTTAAAAGTAACGGTGCGGCCGCTGGAAGAGCCGGAGCGCGTAGTATCGACGCTGCAGACCTTTGTCGGACGGCAACGTGAACAATAATCGCGGTTTTACTTTTATTGAGATGCTGCTGGCTGTGGCGATTTTTGCTCTGGTCGGCCTGGCCTCTGTCGCGGTGCTCGACAGTGTTACCCGCAGTGACGAAGCGTCGCGTGCCGGCACATTACGGCTACAGCAGTTGCAGCGCGCGATGATGTTATTGGATCGGGATTTCTGGCAAATCAGCGCCCGGCAGATCCGGGTCAATGGGGAAGCGCCGGTGGCACAGACGCTGGCCGGCGCGGTGAACTGGATTGAAAGCGACGACGATGGTATCACCTTTAGTCACGCCGGCTGGACCAATCCGGGCATGGTGCTGGCGCGCAGCGAAGTACAGCTGGTTGGTTATCGTTTAAAAGAGCGGCAGCTGCAACGGCTGTATTATTTGTACCCGGATGCGGTGACGGGCACTGAGCCCAATGTACAGCCGTTACTCGACGACATCGACGAGCTGAAATTCCGCTATCTGATCAAAGAAGATGGTCAGGAACAATGGAAAGAATTCTGGGACCAGGCGAACTGGCCACTGGCAGTGAAAATGACCTTCAAATCGCCACAGTTGGGCACTATTGAACGCGTCTTCAGTCTGCCGCTGCGGGAGGCCAGATGAAGTCGCTGAATCGCCGGTCACAGCGCGGCGTGGCGTTGATCGCTGTGATGATGGTGGTGGCATTTGTCGTGCTGATCGCCGTCAGTATGAGTGGCCGCTTGCAACTGGAGCTACAACGGCAGATCAATTTACAGCAGCGCCAGCAAGCGATTTGGCTGGCACTGGGCGCCGAACAATTTATCCAGCGGCTGCTGAAAAAATCGGCGGCAGGCAAAGAAACGGTCAACCTTAGTCAGGAGTGGGCGACGCAAGGCGCAGTGTTCCCGGTCGAACAGGCAACGATCAGCGGCACTGTCACCGATCTGCAGGCTTGTTTTAACTTAAATTCGCTGCGACCTGTGACGGGCAATACTCCGGGCGGTGGCACAGATCCAAATAGCGACCAAAATCCAGATAACAATAACGGTCGTGGTGCTGGTGCGCAAAATGACGCGGAAAAAAAGGCTGAGGGGAATACTAACCGTAACCCGAATCAGCAATCGCCGGCGCAACAGGCCTTTTTAAGATTGCTGGAGCAAAACGCGGTGGAACTGTCGATGCCGCCAGATTATCTGGTGGCGCGGGTCGCAGACTGGCTGGACGCGGACAGCACTCTACAAAGTGCCGGTGGCGCCGAAGAAAACGATTATGCCGCGCTGGAGCTGCCGTATTACAGTGCGAACAGTCTGATGGTCAGCAAGTCAGAACTGCGGGTGATTCTGGATATGACACCGGCCGACTATGCTTTGGTAGCACCGTTGGTTTGTGTGATCCCGCAAGTCGGAACCTTGCAGATGAACGTGAATACGATGACAGAACAACAAGCGCCGGTGCTGGCTGCGTTAATTCCGGGGCTGACCGAAGACGATGCAAAATCGCTGATTAGCAACAGACCGGAGAAGGGTTACGACAGTGTTGATGACTTTTTCAGCAGCAACAGTTCGGTATTCACGCAAACACCCAGTGCGGAAGTGAAAACGTTGTTTTCGGTAAAATCTGAGTATTTTCAGGCAGAGATTAGTATTGATACTGCCGACAGTAATTTTAGTTTGACCAGCCTGCTGAAACTTGAAGATGATCAGGTGCAGGTGGTCGCGCGGCGCTTTGGAGGCCCTGGGTGAGTGAACAATTAATCATCAGACTTGGCAGCACGCCACAACAACCACTGTGGTGGCTGATTTGGTCGGCAGCCGCAGCCGAAGTCATTGCTTCCGGTGAACTGGCGGATGCCACTGAGCTGACAGGGTTGGCGGAACGCATTGGTGTGGACCGGCCTTTAACTGCATTGTTGCCTGCCTGTGATGTGGTCCTGAAAGAAGTGGCGCTGCCTGGCAAGCCAACCCGGCAAATTTTGCAGGCGCTGCCGTATATGCTCGAAGAAGAGCAGGCTGAAGATATTGAGCAACTGCTGGTATTGCCGGCGCAGACCGTGCAACGGGACAGTCAATATCTGCAACAAGTCGCGGTAGTCCGGCGCGGGTTGCTGGAGCAATGGCTGAGCCTGTTACAGCAGGCTGGTTTTACACCGCGCCGGTTATTACCTGATGCATTGTTGTTGCCTGTGCTGGAACAGCCGGTAGCGCTGCAGCTGGGTTCACAATGGTTGTTACGTCAGGGCGAATGGCAGCTGAGTTGTATTGATGACAGCTGGTGGCCGGATTATTTGCAGCTGGCAGCACTGCCAGAAGTGCTGAGTTATAGCCCATGGCCAGAATACTGCGCGGCACAGCCACATCAGCTGGCTCCGGCGGAATTGCCACTGGCTTTGCTGGCGCAACAACTTGATGTGGTGTCGTTTAATTTGCTGCAAGGTGCTTATGCACCGAAAAAAGCCAGCAACAAACATTGGGCACAGTGGCGGCTCAGTGGCAGTCTGGCAGCGGCCTGTGCACTACTTTATCTGACGGTGGTTGGCGTTGAAGCGTGGCAATTTAGTCGTCAGGCGGACCAGGCCCGCACAGAGGCCAGCGCTTTGTATAAGCAACAGTTCCCGACTGAACGCGTGGTCAACCTGAAACGTCAGGTCGAACGTAAACTGGCAGCCACTGGGGCGCAAGGTCAGCACAGCTTGACGGTCTTGTTAGGGAGTGTTGCGCCAGCGCTCGGCGGCACTGAACCAGTCCTGCTGAACAGCCTGAAATATGAAAGTAAAAAAGCTGAGTTAAAGTTACTGGCGACCGCCGCCAGTTTCCAGCGCTTTGAAGCGTTAAAAGCACAACTGCAACAGCAAGGTTTTCAGGTAGATCAGGGCGCATTAAGCCAGATCGAAGGCAAAGTGCAGGGCACACTGACGCTGCGGAGTAAATCATGAAAGCAGTTTTATTATGGTGGAACAGCCTGCAACGGCGCGAACAGCAACTGGTCAGTATGCTTGGGGTCGTTGGTGGCATCGGTCTATTTTATGCGCTGATCTGGGCGCCTTTGCATCAGACGCGTGAAAGTCAGCAACTGGCTGCAACGACAGCATCCGAACAGCTGGTCTGGCTCAAAGGCAAGTTACCACAATTGGCCGCGGCTCCTGCCACTGGCGCTGGTGGCAGTCTGAATGACAAAGTGTCACAGACCAGCCGGCAATTTCAGATTAATGTCAGCCGGATGCAGCCGAAAGACGAGCAGCTCGACCTGATGCTGGAAGACGTCGCCTTTGAACAACTGCTGCGCTGGTTGCAGCTGTTGCAGGGTGAGCATGGCGTGCAGCTGGTGCAGCTCGAAGTGACAGATACGGATGTACCGGGTGTCGTGCGGGTGCGCCGGCTGGTACTGGAATAAATGGATCTGAGATCACAAGTCTTGGTATCAATCGGTTTGTGACAAAACCAGCACGGGATAAGAGTACATTTGATGAAGAAGTTGTGGTTTATTGTCATCGGCGCGCTGGCCTATTTGTTGTTTATGGCGGTGCTGACGCCGGCGTCGGTCTGGTTAAAACTGGCGCCGCTGCCACCTGAAGTGCAAATCGGCAAAGTTCAGGGCAGCCTGTGGCAAGGTCAGATTGACGCCGTTTCGCGGCCGCCGGTTTACCTGACCAACGTGCGTTGGCAGCTTGATCCGGCCAGCCTGTGGCGTGGACAATTAGGCGTGCAGCTGTCGGCCGGTGATGTCAAAGACGACAGCCAGCCGTATCTGCAGTTACAGGGCAGTATCAATCCAGCCAGTTATGCGTTGCAACAAGCCACAGTGCGCTGGCCGATTGGCGGCATTATGCAAAATCTGCAGTTGCCAATGCCGGTCGACGCTAGTGGCGCTATCGTTCTGAATATCAAAGAGTTTGCCAAAGGTAAGCCTTATTGTGCCAGTTTAAACGGTGCAGCCAGCTGGCAACAGGCACGGTTTAAATCACCGATTGGCTGGTTGGATCTGCGTCAAATCGATGCAACACTCAGCTGTGAACAAGGCAACCTGCGGCTGGTGACAGCCCCGGACAACCCACTGGCGCTGGCAGTAACCGCCGACGTGATGGCGGGCCGGTATCAGTTAGCCGGCACGTTAAAACCAGATGCGTCTTTACCAAAAGAAGTGCATGACGCGATGCGATTTGTGTCGCAGCCGGATGCCGAAGGCCGTTACACCATCCAGTTTGGTGGTCAGATCCGTACGCAATGATGCGCCTTAACACAGAAACAACAAAGCCAGCTTATGCTGGCTTTGTTGTTTCTGTAGCATCGCTTTAACGTGCTGTGACGGGCGATGCCAGTATGTCTGCTACTAAATCACGATAATCGACAATCGCCGGAAACTCATCGATGTGCCGCACCGGCTGCTGGCTGTCCGGGTTGGCCACGGCCAACAGATGACCGATACCAAATTGCTGTGCGGCATGTAAAATCGGCAAGCTGTCGTCGACAAACAAGGTGCGTTTGGCGTCAAAGCCGAGTCTGGCCTGCAGCTGTTGCCATAACTCCTGTTGTTCTTTGGTCACGCCAAATTCATGTGTTGAAATCAGCTCATCAATGTAAGTCGCCAATGGCGTCAGTTCGACTTTCAGTGACAGACTGTCAGGGTGAGCGTTCGTTACCAGCACAATGCGGCGACCACTTTGCTGTAATGCCTGTAAAAACGCCGGGGTGTCCTCGCGCATGGCGATTTTGTCACTGATTTCACGTTTGAGTGCGGTGATCGGTAAATTCAGCCGGCGTGTCCAGTAGTCGAGGCAATACCATTCGATCTTGCCGTGCAACACGGCATATTCAGCTCTGAGCGTGGCGCGGGCCTCGGTTTCGGCAATACCGGTCAATTCACTCCAGCGTTTTGGCAAATGCTCCAGCCAAAAATGGTTATCAAAGTGCAGGTCGAGCAGAGTGCCGTCCATATCCAGTAAAACAG
>JAIXSW010000605.1 GCA_027484495.1 Gammaproteobacteria bacterium | reverse complement strand
GATATTCCAGCCGCAGCACTTGCTGCAAGGCACAGATCGCCCCGCTGTGCGCCGTGTCGATCATCGCCGTCTGCGCGCTGTGTTCAGCCTCAATTTGCAGCACCAGTTGCAGTTGTTGCCCGGTTGCCAGCAGCTGCGGGATCTGCTGACGCAGCCATTCGGTTTGCTGTTCCAGTGCAGCGACCGCCTCGCCATCCGCAAAGTGCGCGGTCAATTCCAGCGCCGGCAGGATCAGTACTTGCTTGTCAGCATGTTGGAACAACAGTTCCGACCGTTGAAAATGACTTAACGCAGCCTGCCAGCTTTGCGGCAACCGCCCTTGCGGCGCAACGCTGTAACACCAGTTCGCCGTAGCCTGCGCCGCGTTGAACTGCGCGGTTTCAGCCACAGCTTGCCATTCGGTGCGCCAGCATAACGGCGCGGCCTGCGGCCTGAATTTGCCGAGCAGCGCCTGCTGATCGGTTTGTTTTACCGCGAACTCATCCGCCAACAGTTTCAGCTGCCCGTCCGCGCCAAACACCAGCACCCGGCCGGTCAGCAAAGTCCCCTGCGCCTGACTTTCACTGAAACACCAATAATAAGGCTGGTCCAGCGGCGCAAACTGCGTCACCTCGCCAATACTAAACGGAATATATATCCAGCCGCCTTGCTGCATCTGCGCGATCAGATCCGGCACCGAACAAATCAGCGTCTGCAGCAATGAATCCATCAGCCCGGGGGCCACGATGGCGCCAGCACTGTCCTGCTCGCTCAGTGCTTCGACCCGGCACCAGGCCTGCTGCGGCCCGCTGTGCCAAATCTGCTGAATGCGCTGATAACCGCTGCCGAGCTGATAACCCAGCCCGGCCAGATGCTGATACCAGGGCGCGGCGGCTATTGCCGTGGCCGTCACGGCGCTCGCCTGCTGTGGCCATATCTGCTGCAACCGCCGTTGTTGTTGCTGATACAGGCTGTCGGGCGTCGCGACAATCTCGGCGCGGGCATGCAACAACCAATCTGCGGGAGCCGACGCGCTATCATCGCTGCTGCGCAGTTCTGCCATCAGCTGTGCGCCGCTGCCATTGACCAACGGGCCCTGTAAGGTCAGTTGCACCGCGCGCTGCGCCTTGTTCAGCAGCAGCGGCTGATGCAGTTCGAGCTGGCGAATACTCAGTGGCTGCGACGAGCCCAGCTGCGGCAAAGCAGTCAGCAGCATCGCCAGATGCGCAGCGGCCGGCGAAATCGGCGTATTAAAAATCAGATGCTGCGCTAGAAACTGCTGCGTTTTGTCAAATTGCAGGCTGTACCAGCACAGGTCCGGCACTGCCGACAGCTGCTGCCGGCGGTTCATCAGTGCCGGCTCCGCAGCAGCGCTGCCAGTGTTGGTTGTCGCGGGCTGTGGTAACGGATCCAGCCAAAAGGTTTTTTTCTGATAGGGATATAGTGGCAACTGCGCTGAGGTACCGGGCTTGGCCGGGCCAAACCAGCGCAGCAATGCCGGCCAGTGGATGTCGACGCCTTGCTGGTAAGCGGCCGCGATCTGTGTCAGCAACCATTGCCGGTCAGGCCAGCGCTGCAGTGGCAACTCTGTAGCCTGTTCCGGCGCCACTGCCGATGCCTCAGATAAAGTGGCGTCGATACCGGCTTCGGTGCATAACAACAAGGCCAGCTGACTGCGCAATAATTCAGCCGCTTCAGACTGGGTGGCCAAATGTTGACTGATAGAATGCTCAGCCTGCTGCAGACAGCCGCGCCAGCGCGTGTAAAGCTCCGCAGAACGCGGCAGTACCAGATCCGCCGGCAGGCAGTCTGCTTGCTGCAACAACTGCCAGTAGTTATTCGCGTCTGCCACGGTCAGCGGAGCGAATTGCCGGCTCAGCGCAGCAACCTGTTCACCTGCCGGCTGTGCCAGCAACGCAGTCAGTTGCTGCACGAAGCCAGCGGCGTCGGTGGCAACAATAGCCAGACGATAATGCAGATGCGGGCGCTGCAGATAACTGGCGCGGCACAAGTCGGCAATTGGCAGTTCTGTATTTGCCAGCAGCGCCAGCCAACGCTGCACCAAAACCGACAGCGCTTGCGCTGAGCGGGCACTGAGCGTCAATAGATGTGGTAGCTTGTCAGCAGCAGCCTCAACGGCCGGCTTGGCAATCACTGGCGCAGACGTCACCGGTTGTGACACTGCTTTTAAGATCACATGGGCATTGGTACCACTAAATCCAAAGGAACTAACGGCGGCATAGGGTAAAGCCCGTCGTTCATTGGCCTGCACCACTTGCAATCTGAGCCCGGCAAAATCAATCAATGGACTCGGCTGGGCAAAATTGGCCGTGGCCACCAATTGCTGCTGTGACAACATCAACGTGGTTTTAATCACGGACAAGATTCCGGCCGCCGCCTCCAGATGGCCAAACTGAGTTTTGC
This sequence comes from Gammaproteobacteria bacterium, assembly GCA_027484495.1. GTDB lineage: Bacteria > Pseudomonadota > Gammaproteobacteria > Enterobacterales > Alteromonadaceae > Pararheinheimera. Next base: position 6,089 of record JAIXSW010000605.1, on the reverse strand, counting down.
CGGAGCCGATCAACAGCGGTTCGTCGCGATCTGCGGCCTGACCGTACACAGTACCTAAAGCTTTCGCTTCGATCGGGTCGCCGAGCGGCGTGCCGGTACCGTGCGTTTCGACATACCCGACCTGAGCCGCGTTAACGCCCGCGCGTTGCAATGCAGTGCGGATCACTTGTTGCTGTGCGGCGCCATTCGGTGCGGTCAGATTGCTGGACGTACCGTCCTGATTGACCGCAGTGGCTGCAATCAGCGCCAGAATGTGGTCGCCGTCCGCTTCGGCCTGGGTGCGCGATTTCAGTACCAGCACGCCACAGCCTTCACCGCGCACATACCCATTGGCGCCGTTGGCAAAAGCCCGGCAGACGCCGTCCGGCGATAAGGCACCGAGTGCGGAAAAACAGACAAACAGATGGGGGGTCAGCAACAGGTTGACGCCACCGACCAGCGCAGTGCTGCATTCACCATGACGGATGGCCTGACAGGCATCATGCAGCGCCACCAACGACGAAGAACAGGCGGTATCAACGGCTTTGTTTGGCCCCTGCAACCCCAACCAGTACGACAGGCGCCCCGCCGCCGCGCTATACATGCAACCGGAACCGGTATAAGTACCGATCCGGTTCAGGTCACTGCTATAGAGTTGCGAAGCTTTATAGTCATCAGTCGAGATGCCAATAAAAACACCAGTGTCACGCGCTAGCGACTGGCCCGGCACCAGTCCGGCATGCTGAATCGCTTCCAGACTGACTTCTAGCAACAGCCGCTGCTGTGGATCCAATGCGCTGGCTTCGGCGGGTGAGATATCAAACAACGCCGCATCAAACTGCTTTGGATCCCAGTCCTGTAAAAACCCGGCCCATTTTGATCGGCTTTTGCCCGGCTGATCATCTGAAGCATAATAAGCATCAGCCTGCCAGCGCTCAGCCGGCACTTCGCGGATAGCCGAGTTACCCTGTACCAGCTGTTGCCAGAATAGTGCAGGGTCATTGGCACCGCCGGGAAACCGGCAACCAAGGCCGATAATGGCAATTTCATCTTCAACAAATGCTGCAGGCACCGCGGCGCTGCTGTGTGGTGTTGTAGCTGTATTCGCCAGCGCCGCAGCAAGCTGCGCTGGCGTCGGATGATCAAAGCACCAGCTGAGATCGGCTGCACATTGCAGCGCCGCCGCCAGACGCTGACAGAATCCAATCACCTGCACCGAGGTCAAACCCAGCTGGAAAAATCCACGCAGTGGATCCAACGGCGCCGCAACATCCGCCGGTAATAATGGCAGTAGCTGTTGCACAATCAGCGCGAGCATGTCGGCTTCAGTGCGCCGGTGCGGCGTAGCCGTTTGCGCCGCGATGTTATGGGATGTCGACAGCTGTGTCAGAATCTGCTGCAAACTCAGCCGGCATTCTTCGCCACGCTTCAGCGTTGGCAGTACCTGTACTGTGCGACCGGACGTTTTGACGATGTCATGTAGACAAAACAGCAGAATGTGATGCGGCGCGATTTCCAGCAACGTATCGGCGCCATCTGCCAGCATCGCCTGCACCGCCGGATAAAATTGTACGGGCTGACGGATATGTTGTTGCCAATAATCCGTCGTCAGTTCGTCCACTTCGAGTTTACGACCGCGCAGACTGGAATATAACTGCAGCTGACCGGGAGCCTGTGTAGTATTCAGTGCCGGCATGTCCGCGTCGCCTTCCGGCAAATACGGACTGTGAAACGGCACAGCGCCGCTTAGCAGCCGGGCGAATTTCTGTTGCGCCTGCTGCTGCGCCACCAGCGCTTCGAGTTGTGGTGTTGGACCACTGACAATCTGAATGGACGGACTGTTACAGGCTGACAGCACCACGCCTTGCCACAGCTCGGCGGCATGGCTGCGCGCTTCGGCCAATTCTGCGATGCCGATACTAAGCTGGGCCATGGCGTAACCAGACTGCGCGGCGGCGCGGCTGATTAGCTGGTTGTGACTGTGCATCAGCGCCAGCGCCTGTGACGCTTCGAGTAAACCTGCAGCGCAGGCGGCGGCAAATTCACCGGTGCTATGACCCAGCACCATGTCGAACTCCAGGCCCGAAGCCTGCAACTGCCGAAACAGTGCGAGCTGCACCACAAAAATACATGGGTTGGCAATCTCAGGTTGTAATAAAGCATCGCTGTCAGCAGCGCTGATGGTCTCAGCCACCGACCAGCCGAACTGCTGAATCACCTGCTGGTCCAGCGCCGCCAGTTCCTGCTGAAAAATGGGAAAATGAGATTGCAGGGATACAGCCATCTGTGGCCATTGCGACCCCATGCCCGAAAAAATGCCCGCCAGTTTCATCGCCGATTCCTTGTCTGAGTTCTATCAAAGATCTGTCAGTGCTGCAGGTGGCTGGATAAAACCGTGATAAAGCGCGCTTTATCACCGGCAACTGCTCAGGTATCCGGACCAGGCAATAACAGTCACTGACGAAGTGGCGGCCATGCTACGAAGGAAGTTTGCAGTTTTATTTACATCGAAGTTATTTATGTTTGATATTTATCTGATAACAAATAGTTAACTGTTAAGCAAAGTCACTGGTCCGGCTATGCGGCATCTGGCGCCGTTTTTGCGCGCTTTCGTCAATGTTTTGCCGTTTTCGCCGCAACTGCGACGAAAGCGCGGCGCGATGTTAAAATCACACTTTTTATATGCGGCTGCTGCCGGCGTGACGCAGAAATGACAGATAAACGGTCAGGCATGGCAAAAAATGACAGGCGTGTCACAAAACAATGCGCCGACTTGACGACCAAGGCAGCGGTCATTGGTCCGGAAATATCACCAGTTAATCGCAGACAGCCGGATCTGACTGTCATTCGTAGAGGAAATGTTATATTATAACATTTGTGAGTTGTCGGCAGGCACATACAACTCTGAAAGCCAAAAACCATGTTCCTGGGATTTTCGCCTGTGGCACCTGAATATTCAGGTGCTTTTTTTTTATGTCCATGGATGGACGGTACACAGAAAACGCAGGAGCAGTTTTCTGAGATGTCCATGGATGGAGGGTACACAGAAAACGCAGGAGCAGTTTTCCGGGCTGACCATGCCGTTTAACAGAGCGTAAACATCATCTTTTCGAAGACTCGCGAAGCAAATTCATCACTTATGGCTTCTGCTTTGTGGTGACATTTTGCACAGCAGCACAATTATCTGTGGCAAATCTTCACGCCAACCCGCATTCTCAAAACCGATAAGTCCAATTTTCAGCCGTTTAGCGATTGTCAACCCGCCAACCCCCGATAAATTTATATTTTTGTTTAAATATTAGCCTTTGCATTGTGGGCAAAAATCCGTAAACTTAGCGCCCCTTGAGGGTAGACCCCAGAGATAGAGCGGTGCGCATCGGTCCTTATCAACTTGACAACAATGTGATTTGTGCCCCGATGGCTGGTGTTACAGATTTCACTTTTCGTGAGCTGTGCCGCCGGTTTGGTGCCGGTTTAGCTGTATCAGAAATGATGTCCAGCAATCCTTTGGTCTGGCAAAGCGAAAAGTCATTGAAACGGATGACGCATGCAGATGAATCGGGTTTACGCTCGGTGCAGATTGCAGGCGCGGATCCGGAACAAATGGCGGATGCTGCCCGATTTAACGTCGAACATGGCGCCCAGATTATTGATATCAATATGGGTTGTCCGGCGAAGAAAGTGAATAAGAAGCTGGCGGGTTCGGCACTGTTACAGTACCCGGATTTAGTAAAGCAGATTATTCAGGCGGTTGTCGGTGCAGTGGATGTACCGGTAACGCTGAAAATCCGTACTGGCTGGGACCCGGAACACAAAAACGGGGTTCAGATCGCACGGATCGCCGAGGATAACGGCATTCAGGCACTGGCGGTACATGGCCGTACCAAAGCCTGTATGTATAAAGGTGAAGCCGAATACGACACGATCCGCGCAATTAAGCAGGCTGTGACTATTCCGGTGGTCGCCAATGGTGATATCGACAACGTACAAAAAGCCCGGTTTGTGCTCGATTATACCGGTGCCGACGCCATTATGATTGGCCGTGCGGCGCAGGGCCGGCCCTGGATTTTCCGGGAAGTGGTGCACTATCTGACCACAGGACAAGAACTCCCTCCGCCTGCTTTGCAGGAAGTGAAGGAGATTTTGCTGGAACATGTCCGCGGTCTGCACCAGCTTTATGGTGATGTGTTAGGTCCAAGAGTCGCCCGTAAACATGTCGGGTGGTATTTGGCCGAACAAGACAGCGCGGGACTGTTCCGCAGTGAATTTAATGGTATTGAGGATGCCAGCCGGCAACTCGATACTTTAAATCTGTATTTCGAACAACTAGCAGCAACCTAACGTAAAAGAGACTAGGCAATGTTTAATCAAAACGTGACTTCGCCATTTATCACCAACGCCCATGTACAGACTCAGGAAAAACCGCAGCCTTTAAGTAACGCGGTACAAAAAGCGGTGGCGAATTACCTGCAACAGCTGAACGGTCAGGACGTCAACGACCTGTACGAGCTGGTCCTGTCAGAGCTGGAACGCCCTCTGCTGGAAGAAGTGATGAAATATACCCGCGGCAACCAGACCCGGGCAGCCAACCTGATGGGCATCAACCGCGGTACGCTGCGTAAGAAGCTGAAACAATACGGCATGAGTTAATGCCCCCGCGGGAGGAGTCCCGCCAGAAAGCACCTTCGGGTGCTTTTTTGTTTCTCAAAGCCTGGTTCTTGCTGTGACCAGCTTTGACAGGACAAGCCAGGTTTCCCCAACTATTCTTCTGCAACCCTTGGCTGTCCATTCCTAAATTTTTAATTAACAGAAGAGACTGACGATGAGCTCAAACTTACCAATCCGTCGCGCGCTGCTGAGCGTGTCTGATAAAACTGGTATCCTGGAATTCGCCACTGCACTGCATGCACAGGGCGTTGAACTGCTGTCGACCGGTGGTACTGCGAAATTACTGGCCGATGCCGGCATTCCGGTCACTGAAGTATCAGACTACACCGGTCACCCGGAAATCATGGACGGCCGGGTCAAAACCCTGCATCCGAAAGTTCATGGCGGCATCTTAGGCCGTCGTGGCACTGACGAAGGCGTGATGACAACGCACAGCATCAAGCCTATCGATTTAGTTGTAGTCAATCTGTATCCATTCGCGCAAACCGTGGCCAAAGCCGGTTGCACGCTGGAAGATGCGGTCGAGAACATCGATATCGGTGGTCCAACCATGGTACGCGCCGCGGCGAAGAACCATAAAGATGTGACTATTGTGGTCAACGCTGCCGACTACAACAAAGTACTGGCGGAAATGGCCGCCAACCATGGCGCCACCACACATGCCACCCGCTTTAGCCTGGCGATCAGTGCTTATGAGCACACCGCACAATATGACGGCATGATCGCCAACTACTTCGGCACTATGCTGAGCGCCTACGACACCCCGGAAGCCGCGCCAAGCAAGTTCCCGCGCACCTTCAATAGCCAGTTCACCAAAAAACAAGATCTGCGTTATGGCGAGAACAGCCATCAGGCCGCCGCTTTTTATGTGGAAAACCACATTCAGGAAGCATCGGTGGCAAGCGCGACCCAGCTGCAGGGCAAAGAGCTGTCGTACAACAATATCGCCGACACGGATGCTGCGCTGGAATGCGTAAAAGAATTCGCAGAGCCAGCCTGTGTCATCGTTAAACATGCCAACCCGTGTGGTGTGGCGATCGGCGACGATATTCTGGCTGCGTACAACCGCGCTTATCAGACTGACCCGACTTCTGCCTTTGGCGGCATCATCGCCTTTAACCGCGAACTGGATGCCACCACGGCCGAAGCTATTGTCAGCCGTCAGTTTGTTGAAGTCATTATCGCACCAACCGCCACTGCAGAAGCAGCTGCGGTAGTGGCGAAAAAGCCCAACGTCCGTCTGCTGGTCTGTGGCCATTGGTCCGAAAAAACTACTGGTTTTGACATCAAACGCGTCAACGGCGGAGTGTTAGTGCAGGACCGCGACCAGAAAATGGTCGGTCTGGATGATCTGAAAGTCGTGTCAAAACGCCAACCTTCTGCCGATGAACTGCGCGACCTGCTGTTCTGCTGGAAAGTGGCCAAATACGTCAAATCAAATG